>JAAZLX010000113.1 GCA_012799095.1 Tissierellia bacterium | reverse complement strand
GCAAAAAACAGCCCCTGCATCAATTGCCTGGTAAAACCAAAGGTGCCTCCGACCTCTTTGCCCAGTCCGGGGGAAGTCAGTTTGTGAGAACACAGCTCGATCAGATCCTTACGACCGACGATATAACCGCCGCTCAAGGCCAATCCCCCGCCGGGGTTTTTGATCAGGGAACCGGCTAAGATATCGACTCCGACAGAGGTCGGTTCCTGCAACTGGGTAAATTCACCGTAGCAGTTATCGAGGGCAATAATAGTGTCCGGGCTTTCCCGTCTGACCATTTGGACGATCTCCGTAAGATCTTCCAGCGAGAAGGTCGGTCGGAAACTATAGCCCTGGGAACGCTGCAGGTAGACCATTTTCGGTTTCAGAGCCAATCCTTCCAGGATCAGATCCTTTTGAAACCGGCCATCCTCTGTCATTTGTATCTCACCGTATGTCACACCCAATTCGATCAGGGTGGAACCGTTTTTGCGGTTGGTCCCGATGACGCTCAACAGCGTATCATAAGGGGTTCCGGTGATCGAGAGCATCATGTCACCCGGTCGTAGGATTCCGGTCAACATCAAAGTAATAGCATGTGTACCGGAAGCGATCGCCGGACGGACCAGCGCATCTTCAGCGTCAAATACCGCGGCATAGATCGTTTCAATGACCTCCCGACCGGGGTCATCATAGGCATATCCGGTATACCAGTGAAAATGATTGTCCGACAAACGAGCCTGCTGCATCGCCTGGAGGATCTTTAAACTATTGGCTTCACGATAACGATCCAGCCTCTGAAAGAGCGGCTGGATCGTTTCTTCTGCTTGCTGGATCAGATCAATCGTGCTTTGGGAAATATGATAACGATTATACGGCATCTTCTTTATCTGTGTCTTCCATAAAGTTGACCGGTCGGGCGGGCACCAGAGTAGAGATAGCGTGCTTATAGATCATCTGTTGGGTCCCGTCGGAATCGATCACCACGGTATAGTTATCAAACCCCTTGACCAGGCCCCGGAACTGATAACCGCTCACCAGGTAAACAGTGATCATCAGACGGTCTTTTCGTACCTTATTTAAAAAGGCATCTTGCAAATTGACATTACTCCTCATACGGAACTCCTCCAAGCTTCATTATTTCTCTCATTAAACAAGCGACACCACAGCTGGCATCCAATCGGTGGACCTCAGGATACTGATTGCGCACCCAGGTGATCTGACGTTTGGCATACTGACGGGTATGGATCTTGATCCGTTCGATCGCTTCGGTCAGGTCGGCCTCACCGTTCAAATATGATGACAACTCTTTATAACCTATACCCTTAGCGGCTGATGATGTATCAGACAGGTTGAATTTATCCCGCAGATTGCGGACTTCATCCAGCAGTCCCTGCTCCATCATCTGATCGGTCCGCTGTTCGATCCGGTGATGCAATTGTTCCCGCGGCCAGTCGAGCCAGACGATCAAAAAGGACAGATCACTTCGGACCCGTTGGGTTTTGTCATGGGCTTGTCCGGTCAGGACCGCCCGGTGTAACCTCCGGGGATTTTTAACATCGATCTGCTCTTGCCAGCGCGAAACATCTTCCGGTGTCACCTCTGCGGTGGCGGAGCGTTCAGTTTCCGGTCGAAACTCAAATTGATAATACAGGCTGCTCAGGTAGAGGCCGGTACCACCGACCAGGATCGGCCGTTTGCCACGACTCCGGATATCATCGATCGTATGTCGGGCCAGTGTTTGGTAATCGGCCACAGTAAAATCATCTGCTACCGAAACAATGTCATACAGATGATGGGGCACCTGAGCCATCTCCTGCGGCGTGGGCTTGGCCGTCCCGATGGCTATCTCACGATAGACCTGCATCGAATCGAGGTTGATGATCTCACCGTCGATCCGCTTGGCCAGCTCGATGGCGGTCTGTGTTTTACCGGAGCCTGTCGGCCCAAAAATGACCCAGACATCAGGTTCGTTCAAAACGTTTCTCCACTTCTTTGCGGCTGATTTCGGCAAAAATCGGCCGTCCATGAGGACAAGTATAGGGATCATTCAGCCCCTTGAGTTGCGCCAACAATTGCCTTGCTTCAGTCTCTTCCAGAGCGTGATTGGCCTTGATGGCGGCTTTACAGCTACGCATGACCAAAGCTTCGCGTTCGTGTGATGAGGGATCTGTCGCCCCATTGATCAATTCTTCCAGAAAATGTCCGGCCTGCTTTTCATCGAACAGATGAGGAATCGCCCGGATCAACAATTGCTTATCACCGAACACTTCGACATCGAACCCGAACTCTGCCTCCCCGACTCCATTTTCAAAAGCCTTCATCTCCTCGGGCAGGACATCCAGCTTGATCGGCATCAGAAGCATCTGGGAATGAAACGCCTGGTGGTCAAAAGCATTCATAAACGCTTCGTACAATACCTTCTCATGGGCGGCGTGCTGATCGACCAGGATCAGGCGATGGTCTTTTTCAAACAATAGGAATGAACCGTCAAACTGTCCGATCGGACGAAGTCGCTCAATAAACAGTTCAAATGGCTCGATGGCCGGATCGACCAGGTCCTGAACGACTGCATCGCGGACTGTAGTTTGTTGCTGCCGGATCTCATTCAGTGAGATCTGAGCATAGTCGATAGGCTCCGGATCAGTCGACGGCTGGTTTTGCGGTGATACCAGCTTGACTGACTGGGGCTTGTGACGCAGAAAATCTCTCAGACCGGGTGCCAGATCACGGTGTAATGGCAGCGATTCTGACAGGCGGACTTCGAGCTTTCGGGGATGGACATTGACATCGACCAGGGAATAGTCGGTCGCGATCCATAACAGGGCGATGGGAAAGCGCCGTTGCATCAGCAGACCGTCATACGCTTTGGCAATGGCATCTTTCAGTTCCGGATTGTCGACCAGACGGCCGTTGACAAACAGGTACTGGTGATTGCGATTACTTCGGGTGACTGTCAGATCGGAGATAAATCCCCGGATTTGATAACTGTCATCTTCCAGTTCGATCGGGATCAATGATCGACTGATGTCTTGGCCCAGAATGTCATAAATCGCCCGCTCATGAGAGCCGTCACCATGGGTAACAAAGATGACTTTGTCATCACTGACATAGCGAAAGCGGATCTCGGGATGGCCCAGGGCAAATGCCCTCAGGAAGTCACTGACATGGCGTTCGAGTTGGTTCGATCGGGCCAAGAACTGCTCGCGAACCGGGGTGTTAAAGAACAGATCTTCCACCACAACTGAGGTGCCCGGCTGTTTGGCCACCCGGGTATGACGCAGCAGGTTGGAGCCGTATTGGACTACCTGAAAACCCTGCATTTCATCGCGATGGCGGCTGGTGATGGTAACTTTCGCGATAGCGGCGATCGAGGCTAGAGCTTCTCCCCGAAAACCCAGACTGCCGATCCGGTAGAGGTCTTTGGCACTGCTCAGCTTTGAGGTGGCATGGCGTTCAAACAACAGTTCGGCATCCTCACTGTAGATACCGCGTCCGTTGTCGACCACTTCGATCGACTGCAGTCCGCCGGCTCTGATCTCGATCAGGATCTCACTTGATCCGGCATCATAGGCATTCTCGATCAGTTCCTTGACGACTGATACCGGTTCGGTAATGACTTCACCGGCTGCGATCTGGTTGGCGATCGCCGGTTTAAGTTTTTGAATGATGCGCATGCTTGGCCTTCTTTATCAGACTGGATAATAGGTTGAGCGATTCCAGCGGCGTGATTTGATCGATCGGGATATCGAGGATTTCCCGGATCAGCTCCTGCGACGGTTCGACCGGCTGCTTGCTCCGGACGATGTCACTGGCTTCGAGCTGTTCAAGGATCTGACCGGCCCGTCGGATGACCTGTTGGGGCAGTCCGGCCAGCTTGGCGGCCTGGATACCAAACGACTGGTGAGCCCTGCCCGGGACGATTTTTCGCAAAAGGACCAGATCATCGCCCATCTGACGGACTGCGATCCGGAAGTTCTTCACTCCGGAAATGGCATCTTCGATTTCCGTCAATTCATGATAATGAGTGGCAAACAATGTCTTGGGACGGGTCCGTTTGGTCAGATATTCGACCACGCTCCAGGCGATGCTTAACCCGTCATACGTGCTGGTGCCGCGCCCGATCTCATCCAGGATGACGAGCGAGCGGTCACTGGCCTGACTCAAAATAGTCGCCAATTCGTTCATTTCCACCATAAAGGTCGACTGCCCCTGGGTCAGATCATCACTGGCACCGACCCGGGTGAAGATTCGATCGAGCAACGGGATGACCGCTTTGGCCGCCGGGACAAAACAGCCCATATGAGCCATCAGGCTGATCAAGGCGACCTGTCGCAGATAGGTGCTCTTGCCACCCATGTTGGGACCGGTGATGATAAAGAAACGATTCGTCTCATCCATTTGACAATCATTGACGACAAATTGACCCGGACCGATGACTTGTTCGACCACCGGATGGCGGCCGTCTTCGATCATCAGATCACCGTTTTGACTCAGCTCCGGCCGGACATAGCGCTCCTGTTTGGCCAGGGTGGCAAATGAGCTAAGCACATCGAGTTCAGCCAATCGCTGCCCGGTCCGCAAGATGCCATCCGCCCTGGTCGCCAGATCGGTGACAAATGCCTGATAGAGTTGTTTTTCCAACTCGATCTGTCTTTCTCTGGCGTTGAGGATCTTGTCTTCCAGATCCTTTAATTCCTCGGTAAAATACCGTTCGCTTCCGGTCAGAGTCTGTTTTCGAATATAGTGTGACGGGACCAGATGTTGATAGGAATTGGTGACTTCCAGAAAATAGCCGAATACCCGGTTGTATTTGATGCGTAAATTTTTGATCCCGGTGGTTTGTCGTTCTTTGATTTCAAGCGCCAACAGACGATCACTGCCGTGTTCAACGATATCAACGTACTCCATCAGCTCGGGGTGATACTCCGGCCGGATAAAGCCGCCGTCTTTCATGGTGGCGGGAAGCTCCTGACGCAGCAGCTTCGTCAATTGCTCGGTCAAGTCTTGAAATTCGGGAAATATGCTATAGTCGACCGATTGAAGCAGCTGATTGATCGATGGGATGATCAAGAGTGAATTGTTCAGTGCCAGCAGTTCCTTTGGTTGGATCGAACCATAGATCAGTTTACCGATGATCCGCTCGATATCGGCCATATTGTCGAGCTGATGTCGGATCCGGTCACGCAGTTGATCGTCTTTGAGAAAGGTTTCGACCCAATGGAGTCTGTCGTCTATGGTGCTTTTTTGGCGCAGCGGTTTGCGCAGCCATTCCCGGATCAGGCGTTTGCCCATCGGTGAGACAGTTCGGTCGATCACATCGATCAGCGAACCTTTGCGTTCTTTGGTGCGCAGGGTCTCAAACAATTCCAGATTGACGATGGCTGCGTGATCGAGCATCAGATGATCCTGTGAGATTTGGATGGTCAGCTCAAACCGGGCATTGAGGCCGATCTTCTGGGTCTCCTGGATATAGCGGATCAAACCAGCCAGACTGGCCCGGGCGACATCACTCAAGTCTTCCGGGTGGAGTCTGGTCTGCAACACATCGTGGAACAGACCGTCAGCCTGGGAGAAATCAAAGTATCTATCGGCAAGTCCGGTCTGATAGAAGGGCAGATCGATCGAGTCATCCTCTGGCCTTAAGATCTCAGCCGGTCGCAAGGAACGGATCTCCTCGAGTGCATCAATCACTGCTTTCGGTCCTTCAAACATCTGCAGTCGAATGGTAAAACTGGATAAGTCGACATAACTGATGGCTGCCCGATCAGGCTGTGTCATCATGCTGAGGAGATAATTGTTGCTTGTGCTGTCAAGCAGACCACTCTCGGTCAAAGTGCCGGGGGTGATGATCTTGGTGACTTCACGTTTGACCAAACCCTTGGTTAGCCTGGGGTCTTCCATCTGTTCACACACCGCGATCGAGAAACCTTTTTCGATCAAAGAACCGATATAACCTTCCACGGCATGATAAGGCACCCCACACATGTCAGCCTTGGCTCCATTGCCGGCATTTCGGGATGTCAGCACTAGCTCAAGCTCCCGGGCGGCGATCCGGGCATCCTCATAAAACAGCTCGTAAAAATCACCCAGTCGATAAAACAACAGATGATCGGGATGGTTGGATTTAATGTCCAGGTATTGCCGCATCATCGGCGTGAGATCGGAAATATCTTTCAAACAAGTTCTCCTTCCAGAGAAAATTTACGGGCTTTGCTGATCCGGACCTGTCGGAGTTGTCCGATATCCGCCTTTTCAGCCGGAAAAGTCACCAGAAAGTCCTCTCTTGTCCGACCCTGATAATCACTTGAACGTTCTTGAGGGCCTTCTATCAGAACTTCAAACACCTGTCCTTCACGGGCTTTGTTCTTGGCAATGACGATCTGATTCAATTCCTCCAGCATGCGTTCAAACCGGGCATGCTTCTGTGGTGAACTGATGGTATCGATCATGCGGGCCGCCGGTGTCCCGATCCGGGGCGAATAGATGAAGGTAAAGGCGGCATCGAAGCCTACCTGACGGATCAGTTCAATCATATCAGTCACGTCCTGGTCAGTCTCTCCGGGAAAACCGATGATCAGATCCGTCGTGATAGCGATGTTCGGGACGACAGCCCGCAACTTAGCTACCAGGTCGAGATAATCTTCTCTGGTATATTTTCGGTTCATGGCTTTTAGGACAGCATTGGAGCCCGATTGAGCCGGCAGGTGGATGGTCGGCATGACCTTAGAAAGTGTCATGGCCTGGATCAAATGATCGGTCAGATCCTTGGGATGAGATGTCATAAAACGAATCCGCTCCAGTCCCGGGATCTGATTGACCAGTTCCAGAAGATCGGCAAAATCCATCGCCGGATCCAGACCTTTGCCATAACTGTTGACATTTTGCCCCAGCAGGGTGACTTCCTTGACCCCCTGCTCCACCAGACCGCGGATCTCTTCCAGGATGGCTTCCGGCTGTCGGCTTTTTTCTCTGCCCCGGGTATAGGGCACGATGCAATAGCTGCAGAAATTATCACAGCCCTGCATGATGGTGACAAAAGCCTTGACTTCGAGATGGCGTACCACCGGCAGTCCTTCGACCAGAGCCCCGTCGGGCTCGACCTCGATCACTCGCTCTTTTTCGATCATGACCCGGCGGACAAAATCCGGGATGGCTGACAGGTTGTGGGTGCCAAATACCAGATCGACATAGGGATACTTGGTCTTGATGGCTTCGATCATGTGATCCTGTTGCATCATGCAACCGCAGACGCCGACGATCAGATCGGGTTTAGCCTGCTTTAAGGGTTTCATCCGGCCGATATTGCCGAACACCCGCAGCTCGGCATTTTCCCGGACAGCACAGGTGTTGAACAAGATAAAGTCAGCCTCATTTTCCTGATCAGTGAATTGATACCCCATGGTTTCAAGCAGACCGGCCATTTTCTCCGAATCATGATCGTTCATTTGACAGCCAAAAGTCGAGATATGATATTTTTTATTCTGTCCCTTCAGGACGTGGTATACATCCTGGATCGACTGATTGTGATCGTGTGTGATTGATTTCATGAAATTCCTTATTCCGATGATCGATCGATCATCTAATGGTGTGCATTATTATCGCCTGTCGCGGAGCGGATCTTAGCTTGTAGATAACAGAAAAAATCGGACTGGACCTCAGCTGATCGTGCCGACGGTACTAGGACCACAGGTGTGCAACAGGAGTCATTTTACGTATCTTCTATTATACCAAAAAAGACGGAATTCTTTAAAGGCCTTGAAGCCGGTTACATCGGGTGTTAGAATTGACTTGCCTAATAATCGACCCCAGGGAGGGAATAATGAAATTATCCAATCGGATATTGTCCATGAGCGAATCCCCGATTCGCAAGCTGGTACCGCTGGCTCAGGCGGCAAAAAAGCGGGGCAAAAAAGTCTACCATCTGAACATCGGTCAGCCGGATATCGAGACGCCTTCGGTGTTTTTTGAAGCCATTCAAAACTTTAAACAACCCGTGCTTGAGTACGCCTTTTCACAGGGATCCCCCGAATTGATCGATGCCGTACGGGATTATTATCAGCGAATCGGCATAACGTATCAAGCGGATGAGGTGATCATTACATATGGTGGTTCTGAAGCCATCATGTTTTCGATCGTCGCCACCTGTGACCACGGTGATGAGATCTTGGTCGCAGAACCATATTATACCAACTATCGCAGCTTTGCCCTACCCTATGGTGTTGATGTGATACCGATCACCACGACTGCCGAGACCGGCTTTTCTCTGCCGGATAAAGCCACCTTGGAAAGGAAAATCACTGATCGGACCCGGGCCATTTTGTTATCCAATCCGGGAAATCCGACCGGAGCTGTCTACTCCAAAGAAGAAGTCGAGATGGTGGCTCAATTGGCGATCGAAAATGATCTGTTCGTGATTGCCGATGAGGTCTATCGTGAGTTTGCCTATGATGGGTTGGAAGTTACCAGTTTTGGTTCCCTACCTCAATTAGACCAACAACTCATTATGGTAGACAGTATTTCCAAGCGATTCAGTGCCTGTGGTGCCAGGATCGGTTTCATCGCATCCAAAAACAGACAACTGATGAAGCAGGTCATGAAGCTGGCGCAGGCCAGGCTGTGTGTTCCGACGCTCGAAATGGTCGGTGCAACAGCTCTTTACCGGCTCGATCCATCGTATTTTGACCCGATCCGCGAGGAATATCAGGCCAGACGCGACATCATGCTCAAAGCGCTGCAGGATATGCCCGGTGTACTGTGCAAAGTACCCAAAGGGGCATTTTATGCGGTCGCTAAACTACCGGTCGATAATGCCGAGAAATTTGCCGAATGG
>JAAZLX010000112.1 GCA_012799095.1 Tissierellia bacterium | reverse complement strand
CCTCATTCTGATCATGGGCGAGCGTTTTGGTATTGATCCAAAAGGGCTGGCATTACTGGTTGCTATCGCTGCATCAAATTCATTTATATTACCTACACACCAAGTAAATGCCTATATCATGGGGGTAGGGCATTTTAAGAATTCGGACTTTATAAGAGCCGGAGGAATCATGAGTTTGGTATTCCTCTTTGTTTCCTCACTAATTATTTATTTCTTTTATATATAGCTGTTTTATTAAGGTTAAAAAATGTCTTAATAGCTAATCAAAAACTTTGTGAATTTGACGATCAACCACAAGTTGAGAAATTGATAGACCTGAAATTTATTGAAAGAATCAATCCGCAGGAAGAGAAAGGGTGATGTTATGGGCTTGTTTGGCAATAAAGACAAGAACAACTCAAAGGCGATTTGCAGTGTAGAGCTGGAGAGGTATGTGGGAAAATGGTTTGAAATTGTCAGATTTCCGCATACGTTTGAAAAGGATATGCAACAGGTAACAGCAACATATACATTAAAAAGCAACGGGAAGATTGAAGTATGTAATGCCGGGATAAAAAACGGCAAAAAAACTCAAGCCAAGGCAATTGCATGGGTCCCGGATCCCAAATGCACAGGGAAATTACTCGTGAGGTTCTTTTGGCCATTTAAAAGTGAATACAATATTATAAAACTTGATGAAGAGAACTATTCTTATGCCGTGGTCACCAGTAGCACAAATCAATACCTGTGGATTTTAAGTAGACAACCTTCTTTGCCGGAGTCGATCTATTCATCACTTATCTCATTTCTAGTCGAAGAAGGTTTCGATACATCCAAAATCATCCGCGTGCAACAAAATATATAGTAGATTTAATGATAGCCATGACCAGCACCTGATTATCAAGAGTATAAACTAGTGTAATCAACTTAATAAGGAGTCTGTATGGATATCAAGTTCTAAAAATTGATCCGCTTTAATATGATCATGGGGTTTTTCCACTTGATCCAAGGCATTATTATGCTGTTTCTTGCCACATCCGTCATTCAAAAATCAATGAATTCCAACCCACTATTGTGCAAACCTTTTTAAGGTTCAATACTGAAACACGCTCACTGGAGCCGGCCAGCAAGGAATTGTTCCAATTACCCTTTGGGGTTCTGGTGGCATCCTTTCTCATCATCTCTGCTATCGCTCATGCTTTGATCGTCTGGAAAAAAGATAAGTATGTCCACGATCTGAAAAAAGGAATCAATCGGTTTCGCTGGTTTGAATATGCCATCAGTTCGTCCATCATGATCGTGTTGATTGCAACATTGTTTGGGATTTATGACATCGCTTCTCTTATCCTGATTTTTATTGTCAATGCAGCAATGAACCTGTTCGGTCTGGATATGGAGTTGCTGAATTCAGGCGAAGACAAAAAGAAAATCAACTGGGGACCGTTCATATGGGGATCTTTGGCCGGAATTGCCCCATGGATCGCGATCCTGCTCTATATGTTTGGAAACGGTAATTTTGATCAAGTCCCATGGTTCGTTTGGGCTATTGTCGGAACGTATTTTGTAGCCTTTAACACCTTCCCCATAAACATGATCCTGCAATACAAACGTGTCGGAAAGTGGAATAGTTATCTCTATGGAGAACGGGTGTATATTATACTCAGTCTGGTAGCAAAGTCATTTCTTGCCTGGTTAGTGTTGTTTGGCGCAATGCAGCCTTAAGACGGGTTTTGTCGTACTAAAAGTAAGAAACTGATAATTAGTGGAGGCGATTTCTGCTTCCACCTTTTTTTGTTTGATTGCAGAGAAATGATATCGATCTACTTAGAATAGAAAACACAGTTGTTGAACGACCTTCGATCTTCTGAAAGGCCTGAGCCATTACAGCTTTGAATTAGGAAAAAAATGAAATTAGGTCAAAAGTGCTCTTTGAGGTATGATTATACAGTTGACACAGATTCTAGAGAATAAGAGAGAGTACATGAAATTTAAAGAACTAAATATTATTGAGCCCATTCTACGAGCGCTTCAAAAGGAAGATTATGAAGTGCCGACACCGATCCAGGAACAAGCGATTCCGCCGATCCTTGAAAGAAGGGATGTATTAGGTTGTGCTCAAACGGGCACAGGAAAGACAGCAGCCTTTGCTGTGCCGATTTTACAATTGCTCAGTCAGAAGGCCAAGAAACCTAATGAAAAAAGAACGATAAAATCGCTGGTATTGACACCAACCAGAGAGCTTGCCATTCAAATATATGATAGCTTCAGCACGTATGGTCAATTTACCCGACTAAAATACGGCGTGATTTATGGTGGAGTATCTCAAAATCCACAAGAGGTAGCCCTTAGAAAAGGGATCGATGTGCTGGTTGCCACTCCGGGTCGTCTAATCGACTTGCTTAATCAAGGACTGGTAGATTTGAAAAATATCGAAATCTTTGTATTGGATGAAGCTGACCGCATGCTGGACATGGGTTTTCTGAATGATGTCAAGAAAATTATTAAACGGACACCACCGAAAAAGCAAAATGTTATGTTTTCGGCCACCATGTCACCGGATATTCTGAAAGTAGCTAATTCGATATTAGTCAAACCGGTTAGTATTTCTGTTGCTCCTGTTTCATCAGCAGTCGATACGGTTGAACAGTATCTTTACTATGTTGACAAGAAAAATAAGCAAAGTCTGCTACACCATCTTTTGAGGGATCGATCAATTGTTTCAGCGTTAGTCTTTACACGGACCAAGCATGGTGCTGACAAAGTAGTAAAACATTTGCTGCGTGCGAATATTAACGCTGCGGCTATTCATGGCAACAAATCGCAGGGGAATCGGCAACGGACACTGGCAAATTTTAAAAAGGGAGTGACTCGAGTACTTGTGGCAACAGATATTGCAGCCAGGGGTATCGATATCGAAGAGCTATCACACGTCATAAATTTCGATCTGCCCAATATCTCTGAAACATACATTCATCGGATCGGCCGGACCGGTCGAGCCGGGCTTGAGGGAATTGCTATTTCTTTCTGCAGTTTTGATGAGAAACCCTATTTGGCCGATATCGAAAAATTGATGGGAAAAAGAATTTCCGTAATAAGAGACCACCCATATCCATTGCTCATCACCACACCAAGCGAGAAAAAAGCGAACAATCGACGCAAGTAACCGTTGGGATCAGATAAATGAAAAGTTAATAAATGCAGGTTTTCAATTGCATTAGACTGACATCTCAAAACAAAGAAATGTTGAGAAAAGGTAAAATAGCCTTAATCTCAACATTTTCACATTCATATTGCTTTATCCAATAGTTATTGTAGTCGGTCTACCTGTCTTTGAAAAGCTCTCAGATGGTTGTCAGAACCATTCTTTAATGCAGAAAACACATCATAGACATTGTCAGGCAAGTCAAAAGTCAAGAATAGTTCATACATTTCTATATTATCTATTTCAGCCTGAACCCCGGTTTTTGCAGCCTCAAGCAAATCAGCAGGAATGATGATATGTTCTTCAGAAGTATCAGCAGGAAACTCGAGTCCATATGCAAGATAAACTTCCTCCAAATACGACAAATGTGTCTCTTCAGAATTGATGATGTTGGAGTATGGCTTCTGAACTCCGAATTTATCCATGATGGCCAAATATTCACCACGTGCCAAGTATTCATCTTCTACTGCATACATAAGCATATCAACGATAGTCAACTCATTGTCAGCAAGTGCCCCTTTTGCACCATAACCTTCAGGTGAGAGCGTTTTATCAGCTTCTGTTAGTGGCGTCGGATCTTTGTCGACCTGATGGTCGATAGGTTGTATTTCAAGTGATTGAGCGATAGTCTCCTCAGCAGTCTCAACAGTAGTCGAATCAGTACTCTCATCAGTAGGCTTCGAGGTGGTCTCATTCGTCGAGCTACAGCCTGTCAACACAAAAAGCAAACTAACAGCAAGGGCTAAAATAATGAGTTGATTGACAATATTCGTTTGAATGGTTATCAAAGACGATTTATTTTTCATAGCGTTTTCTCCTTTGGATTTCTCAACACCATAATAAAGCTCAAATGTGTAAAAAGTATGTCCAAACAAACATGATTGTATGTTTTTTGACGCCGGCGGATATGTATAAACTAGCGACCATAGCCCCACGCGGCTTTTTCGTTGTGTCATTGATGGGTATGGATTACCATGGATACTATGGTCTCAGCAAAGGCTTGGACAAACTCATAATAATCATCAGATCAAAAGAATATGCGAGAGAATTTGAGTGTGACTAGTAAAGAAATGCGAGATTTCAATTCGTGAAAACGATTTAAACAATAGAATTTGAATTTATTCATTGTTCGGATAGCAGGTATACTATTATAGCTAAGGTAGAGGAGTAACTGAATGGAAAATGAAAATTATAAAAAAAGACGAGAATATTTGCTGAATAATAAAAACCTTTATCAGACCACGCTCTTTTTAGCGTGGCCTGTCATTATACAATCACTTTTACAGGTATCTGTCGGTACGATCGATATGAAGATGGTCGGAACGGTTGGGGTTGATGCAATCTCGGCTGTTGGAACCAGCAGAAATATCATTATGATCTTTATGGTTCTTGTTATTGCGATTTCTACCGGAACTACAGCAATGGTGGCAAGATTTATCGGCAAGGGTGATCGGGAAGGTGCCAGTGTTGTTGCCGGACAGGCATTTTTATTATCCCTGCTGTTATCAGCATTTATTGTTCCCATCGGATTGATGACAAATGAGTTCAGTTTAAGGATTTTGGGTGTTACAGATGGCGTACTGAACTATGCAGTTGAATACATGGAGGTATTCTTTCTTGCCGTTCCATTCTTTCTGCTACATTTTATGGCCAGGTCGATTTTTCAGGGGGCGGGCGATACCAAGACGCCTCTTTATATTGATATCATGATGAACATCATAAATGTAATCGGCAATTATATCTTTATATTTGGAATGTTCGGCATTCCCGCCTATGGGGTTGCAGGAGCGGCCATGGGAACAGCTGTCTCGAGGATCATAAGTGTCATAGTAGCATGGGGTCTTCTTTTAAGCGGAAGATTCGATGTCAAAGTAAGACTGGCTCACATGTTCAGGCCTGTCTGGAGGGCATCCAAACAAATAATGGATATTGGAGTGCCTTCAGGGCTTCAGGGACTTTCCAGAAACGCCACCACCTTTGTTATGTTCGCCATTCTGGCTAGAACCCTGGATGCTGAATATGCACTGCCGGCTTTTGTCATAGGAACCAATCTAAACCAGTACGCACTGATGCCGGGACTGGCAATCGGCACAGCTGCCGCTACCCTTTCCGGGATGAATCTGGGGGCGAAACAGTTCGATCGGGCAGAGGCCAGTGGTAGGGCAACGGCCATCCTCGGTGCTCTTTTGATGTTTGGCATATCGCTTTTGTTTGTGATTTTTTCCGGATCTTTCATCAACTTCTTTCTTGATGACGCCAATCAGTCCGTTGTAAGGATCGGAACACTATTTCTGATCATTATCGGTATTTCAGAGCCGTTCCATGCTGCATCGATTGTTTTGTCACGGACAATGCAGGGGGCAGGATATACCAAGAAACCGTTCCAGATAACATTTGTAAGCTGGGTTGTCATAAGGGTGCTATTAGCCTTTGCACTGGGAATTTTATTAGGTTTTGAATCCACCGGAGTATGGATTGCGATCAGTGCCACCAACATCATATCGGGAATATGGTCATATGCTGAATTCAACAGAGGCAAATGGAAAGATGTCAAGATTTATGGAGTGAGTGCAGATAAAATGAAAGTTTAATCAGACTTCAGGATTTATGACGTGAAAAATGTACATTTGCAACAATATGCTAAAGTGGAAAACCTTTACAATAGTATCCTTATAATGTAATCAGAATATTGATATGATAAAAACTGGAAGTAAATGATGTTTAATTGTTCGGGCTCGGTAGCAAAGTGAATTAATGAATCGTAGAGGAGGAATAAAATTCATGGAACTAAAGATAACAACTTTAATAGAAAATAACTTGGATGATGACGGTCATTTACTATGTGAACACGGGTTATCTTTATACATAGAGGCTGATGGAAAGAAAATATTATTTGATACTGGAGAAAGTGGAGATTTTATTCAAAATGCCAAGTCGCTTAATAAAAAATTAGGAGAATTGGATTTTTGCATCATAAGTCATGGTCATTATGATCATAGTGGTGGAGTAGAAAAGTTTCTAAATGAAGTTGATCATTTCCCCTCATTTATTGTAGGCGAAGAATTCTTTAAGCCTAAATACGTTACGGCAAATGCCTCAGATTTTCAATTTAAGGGAAATTCATTTGATGAAGACTTTTTAGTAAGCAAAGGGGTTCCTCTAAGAAAAGTAAAAGAAGACATGTTATATTTGACTGATCATATTATCGTCTTTCATCATTTTTCTAGATTTACTGACTATGAAAAAAGAAATAGCAGATTTTATATCAAAGAACATGGGGAATATATTCCAGACGATTTTGATGATGAAATTTCCCTGGGAATAATTACACAAAAAGGATTAGTAGTGATTGTGGGCTGCTCTCACATTGGTGTCGTAAATATATTGACAACAATTTCTAAAAGTATTGATATTCCAATTTATGCAGTGATAGGTGGGACTCATTTAATTGAAGCTGACGATTCTAGAATACAAAAAACAATAGATGCTTTTAAGAAAATGGAAATACAGCTGATTGCTGTGTCACATTGTACCGGGGAAGAAGGTATTCGTCGTATTCGCGATAAACTGGGCGAGAAATTTCTTTATAATAATACGGGAAGAGTGATAAAGATTTAAATAGTGACATTTGATGGACTTAGTGTAGAAACACATAAGTCCATTTTTTGATGATAGAATCGCTAAAAAACTGTTAGACATGTAAAAGGCTCTAATGTTGCCACTGAGAAAGGCGAAAAAAATAATTATTTGTTATAATGTACGAGAAATAAACTCCATTTCATGGGGGACAATAAAAGTGATATCTATATGGGATTTTAAGTTGTCCTTTAAACGGGAACTACCTTCACTATGTTATTGAGAACAACAAGGGAAATGGAAATAGTCGGGAGAACGAATGATGGAAATTAATCGAGTGACAGTTGACGATGCAAGGGAGCTACTTGAAATATATGCGCCATATGTGATGGAAACGGCAATTTCCCTTGAATATGAAGTGCCTTCGATAGAGGAATTCCAGCATCGTATTAAAACTATTTCAAGTAGACTGCCCTATATCAAGGCGGTTGATGATCATAATAGAATTATTGGTTATGCCTATGCAGGGAGCTTTAAAACTCGCAAAGGCTACGATTGGTCAGTTGAAACGACTGTTTATGTTAAGCGGGAGTTTCGAAACAGAGGGGTTGGTAAGCAGTTATATGAGGTGCTGGAACAATCACTCAGGGACATCGGAATTCTCAACATGAATGCCTGTATTGTAGTTCCGAGAGAAGTAGATGAACACCTTACTATGGATAGCATTCGTTTTCATGAGAAAATGGGGTTTTCGCTGGTTGGAACACTTCATCAAAGCGGTTATAAATTGAATGCATGGCATGATGTCACATGGATGGAAAAACTGCTCGCTCCACATCAGGTGGATCAGTCACCTGTCAGATTTGGTGATTGGCAGATCAGTCAAGAAAAAGGTCAAGAGAGTTGACTGTTGTATCGAAAATGTCTTCGTATGAGTAACACGAGGAAATAGTCGTTTCAGTTACAAATTGCCAATTCAAAGGGAAAGGAATAGTGTAACAACTTGATAGGGGATCAAGGAGGAATAAATGCACCTGAAGAAGTTTAACGTTTCACACGATCGTGAAATAGGCTATTACCGTGTGGGCACGGGGGGCTCACCGATTGTGTTCGTTCATGCGCAGAGCACATCATCAGAGAGCTATTTCGAAGTGGTCAAGAAATTATCAGCCAATCATCAGATCTATTTGCTCGATTGCTACGGGCATGGTGGCAGTAGTCACAGACCTGGTCTTTATCATCTTCAGAAAATCGGTGATGATATGATCAAATTGATCAACGATTTGATAGGCGTGCCGGTTACACTGGTAGGTCATTCATCCGGCGGGCTGATTGCCGCTTATATCGCGTCTAAAAGTAATTGCTGTGCCAAGCTGATATTGGAAGATGCGCCTTTCTTTGCCAGTCAGGGAGACCGCAGGTTCAACACATATAACTATGTCGACCTATCGACTGTTTGCCATAATTTCCTCTTACAAAAAAAAGAAACCGATTTTGTATTGTATTATTTTAAAAATCAATATGCCTGGAATTTTTTTCCTGAGAAAAATAGACATAAGATGAAGCAAAAATTGGTGGCAAGTGCGGAAAGATATCGACGAAAGCATCCGGATAAAAACCTGAAAGTGATGTTCTGGCCAAAAAGTGCATTAAAAGCATTTTACGGAATGAATCAATATGACCCTCGTTTCGGAGAAGCCTTTTTCTCAGACTCATTCAACCAAGGCATTGATTACGAAACGCTTTTATCAGAAATATCCTGCCCGACATTATTTTTAAAAGCTAAAACGAACATCAATGAAGAGGGGCTTCAGCTATGCGCTCTGACGGACGAGGATCTTGAAAAGGTGGTCTGCCTGATTCCGGACTGTCGTACACTTCGATTTGATTGTGGTCATGGAATCCACTTAGAGAAGCCGAAAGAGTTTCTATCAATATTTAGCTGATGATTGGCTCTGTTCAATAAGATTTTTGGTGTGAACACAAATATACTATTTCCATCGGTTAAGGGCGATTCCACAGGGTATCGCTTTTCATTTACATGAAAGAGAAGAGCATTAAGCATGCATAGGAATAACGGAACATCTTATCAAATCATTTCGATGATTGATAGAGCTCTCATAAAGGTGTAAAATATAAAAATATTGAAAGAAAGGAGAACCATATGATCAAAGACTTGCTGTATGTAATAGAAAAAGACGATCATAACAAAGCATCATTGAAATCGATCCTGGACAAGCACCAACAAATCAAATTTGTCTCGCTTGCAGCAGTCGATTTGGTGGGACACGAAACTGAGGCTAAGATCCCAATCAAAGTCTTTCTGGATGATATAGACACTTTTCTCAACGGAATTGCCGTGCAAACAGACGGCTCGTCGGTATACTTGCCCGGTATCGCCAGCTTGGACAATGCCAAAGTAGACATGAAAGCCGACATTGATAGACGATGGTTCATAGATTATAACTATGAAAACATCGATGAAGCAACCGGACTACCGGTGGGTACCCTAAAGATTCCCAGTTTTCTGTTCCATGACACAAAAGCGGTCGATTCAAGACACATCCTTCTCAATGCGGTTGACTTCTTTAAAAATAAAGTGATGGAAACGATCAAACAAAGCGACAGTTTTAGAGAAAATTTTGGATTTGATGCAGAAGATATTGAAGAAATCCATATTACTTCAGCAACCGAACTGGAGTTTTGGGTCAGGACACCGAACGACAAGAGAGATTTGACAGAGCTGTCCTCGTCGCAAGAATTGCACGAGCAATACTGGGCTGCTACCAGAGGATCGGTTCGAACAGCTCTCGAAGAGACCTTGGAGATGATGGGAAGATATGGACTGGAACCGGAAATGGGGCACAAAGAAGTCGGAGGTGTCAAGGCGAGATTAAAGGGCGACGGTTCATTATCCGGAATCATGGAACAACTCGAAATCGATTGGAAGTACTCAACAGCACTGCAATCAGCAGATAATGAAATACTGGTGAAAAAAATCATCAAAGAAGTGTTCCGAAAGCATGGCATGGATGCAACCTTCTTGGCAAAACCGATACCGGGAATTGCCGGCAGTGGCGAACATCTCCACGTTGGCGTCATGGCCAAATTAAATACCGGCAAGGCCGTCAACCTGTTCAATACCAATGATGAAACGTTCCTTAGCATCTTTGGATACGGGGCATTAATGGGGATACTGAAGAACTATGAAGTCATCAATCCTTTTGTCACTTCTTCGAATGAAGCATTTAAAAGGTTAAAGAAGGGATTTGAAGCCCCCATTTGTACCGTGACATCCCTGGGAAGAGATACGAAAAACCCATCTCGAAACCGGACTGTCTTGATCGGTTTGATCAGAGATGAAAAGAACCCCATGGCAACCAGATTTGAACTTCGATCGCCAAACCCCCATACCAATACCTATTTATGTTTAGCAACCGTACTGCAATCGATGCTCAATGGGATCGAATATGCATTGCTGGAAGCGAAGACTGAAAATGATTTGTTGGCAGAAATATCAAAAAAACCGGGGGACTCTGCTGATTACCTGGAAAAATCAAGATGTTATCGGAGTGAAAAAAATATATTTGATGACTATACTGATGAAGAAAGAGAGGAATATTTTGGATTTGTACCATCCACGGTATATGAAAACATTAAATCGTTCGAAATCCATTCCGATAAAACAAATGTCCTCACTCAAGGCAATGTACTAACCGAGGAACTCCTCAACAGTTTTAAATCCGCCTCATTAAATAAATGGGTGACGGAGATCGAGCATCGAATCATTCCTGATCTGCTACATGTGATCCTGGAAACAAACAAGATCCATGACTCGGCTAATGCGTCTGATTTAGATATATCTCACTGGAACAGGATAAGCAGTATCAGAAATGAGCTTGCCAAGGATAATCATGATAAAAAAAGTTTGTTTACCGAGATAAAACAGGCCATTCATGATACTGATTATGAAACAGTATCACAGTTACAAAAGATGATTTCTTCAAAGATCGAAGAGTTGAGAAAATTGCATGTTCTTTATAAAAATAATTTGATCGATTAGTTGGATTAGGTTACGAGTGATAAATAAGACGAAAGCGCCTGAACCACATTGTGGTTGACGAGGATTGGAGTTATCGATTATTCGGCGGATGCTCCAAGGGCTTCACGGTCCAAGAATTCCACAAAAAATAGAAGCAATTTTATAACAAAAAGAATTCGTGTGATATCACTCTGTTGGAATCAATCATCAAACTAGTGTTGCCGATATTGTAAAAATCATCTTTTCGCCATGGAAGGAAATGTAATGGCAAAAAATAAATCAGCAATACTATATGCATTTATGGCAGCCGCTTTTTATGGTATCAGCTCACCTGTATCAAAGTTTCTTCTGCTTGAACTACCGCCGGCATTCATTGCAGCATTGCTTTATATTGGCGCTGGTCTAGGAATGACGATCCTCAATCTCTTCATGAGCAAAAATAGAAACACCCGGAAAGAGGCATCGATCACAAAACGAGAGTTACCATATATCATAAGCATGATTGGTCTTGACATCTTGGCACCGATCGCTTTGATGTTTGGCTTGTCTTTGACTACTCCGGCAAATGTATCCCTGTTGAATAATTTTGAAATTGTGGCAACTTCGCTGATT
>JAAZLX010000111.1 GCA_012799095.1 Tissierellia bacterium | reverse complement strand
TGACACGGGCAAAGCTTAAGTCTTCGACAAACAGCGGGACGAGATAAGCCGGCAGTAACGGTACGGCAGCTGATATGGTCGAGCGCGAAGGCTTGGCCTGGAGATCAAAGCCAAACCGGTCAAACAAATGCAGACTGATGCCTTCATATATCAATCGGGCAAACACATGGTTTAGACCAAGCAGCAGCAGATTGGCTGAACCGATCGGTAGAAACAGATTGAAAACGAATAAGACCAGGATCATGATCAGACTGGTATTGAGGAAATAAAAAACCAATTGTAACAGATAATAACGCTTTTCCTCGATCCTGGCCAGCTTGACCAATTCATAATCGATCAGTGTTCTGGGGTGTAAAAATATCGGGTTGGGCAGTCCGGCACCAAACAGATTCAGGACCATAAAAAAGTATAAGCCATACTCGACAAATATTTCCGGACTCGGAGTCTGTTTTCTTAAAGCCAGATAACCCAGGGTAGGCAGCCCGAGCAGCACGACGATGTAGAGGGTCTTGCCCAGGAAGTTTCGCATCAGTTTGAAAAAGCCACCCAGCCAATAAAAGATATCCTTTCCTTCGGATCGATACCATTTATTGGGTACCTTCTTGCCGATCAGCGGAAGCTTTTGTAAAAAATAAATCAAATAATTGCCTGAGCGCATGGCAGCATATTCCATCAGCAGGACAAATGTTTTAAACATCGCTCAAGGCCTCAATAAGACTGTTTTCAAAATCGGGCTGATGGAGTTTTGCCGGATCGAGCTCGCGCAATACGCCGTGGTGAAGAAATACGATCCGGTCACACAGATCACGGGCCAAATCGAGAACGTGAGTACTCAGCAGTAAGATATGCTCACGTTTCAACTTCCTCAGCCACTGCTTCATTTGAGATGCCACCACAATATCGAGCGAAGTCAGCGGTTCATCCAGCAGGATGACCTTCGGTTGTTGGATAAAAAGCATCATCAGCATGACTTTGTTTTTCATACCATGGGAATAATCCTTCATTAATCGATGGCGATCCTGTTCCGAGAGCTCAAATTCGTCAAACATCAGATCGATCGCGACTTCTTTTTGTTGGGCTTCGGAAAAGAATTTGATGAATTCATACCCGGTGACAAAATCAGGCAGAAGTGGTTCCGAAAATAGCATACCGACATCTTTTCTCTCTAATGGTTTGACGACCCCATCCTCATCGATCAGGACCTGTCCGCTGTCAGCTTGCAATTCATGGTAAATAATATTAAAAAGAGTAGTCTTACCGGCTCCGTTACGTCCGATCAAGCCGTGAATAATACCCGACTCGAATTCTTCGGTAGCACCTTGTAAGACAGACACCTCCTTAAAATTCTTAACGATGTCCTGAATAATTAATTTCATGAGTGCCCCCTTGTTATAATTGTAACATCTTGAGTGTCTGATTCAACCCCGTGGTATGATAGTTTCAAGGAGTTTACTATTTATGAGCTATATCTTAGGTATTGAAACCAGTTGTGATGAAACGGCGGCTGCTGTCGTACAAGACGGCCGGATCGTCTTAAGTAATATTGTCTATTCACAGATCCCGATACACCGCCAGTTTGGCGGGGTGGTGCCGGAGGTCGCGTCGCGCAAACATGTCGAAGTCATCCGCCGGGTGGTTGAGACTGCCCTGGCCGAATCGGAGATCCAAGCACATGAGTTGGCTGGAATTGCGGTCACGCAAGGTCCGGGGCTGGTCGGTCCGCTGTTGGTGGGACTAAGCTTTGCCAAGGCCTACAGTTATGGGCTGGGTCTGCCACTGCTCGGGGTTCATCATCTGGATGGCCACATCTGCGCCAACTATCTGGCCTTTCCCGACCTGGAACCACCGTTTCTGGCATTGATCGTGTCGGGTGGGCATTCTCATTTTTATCATGTCAAGGATTATGGCGAATATCAACTGCTGGGCGGGACCCGTGATGATGCACTGGGTGAAGCCTTTGACAAGGTGGCACGTATGCTCGATCTGCCATATCCCGGAGGACCCGAAGTCGAGAAACTGGCGTTAAGCGGGCAGGATGTGTATGCTTTTCCCATGGCCATGTTGGAAGAAGACTCGCTGGATTTTTCGTTTTCCGGTATGAAAAGCGCTATCCGGAATCATTTGCACAAACACCCGGCTACCGATCTAAAAGACCGGGCCGACATTGCGCATTCGTTTCAGGAGCGGGCCTTTGATGTGGTGGAACAAAAAATCAAACGTGCCATCAAGCAGACCGGGGCGAATACCCTGGTGATCGCCGGTGGTGTCGCAGCCAATCAGCGGTTGCGTGATCGATTGAACCATCTGCCGGTCGATTTACGCTTTCCGCCTCTCAAATACTGTACAGATAATGCCGCCATGATCGCCTCGAGCGGATATTATATGCTTCAAAATGGAAAACATTCGCCATTGACACTAAATGCCAAACCGAATCTATCGCTCCACTCCTGTGGATAAGCTGTGGATAATGGGGATAACTTTTTCGCTTTCCCGAAATATTGGGCTTTGTCAGGCGGTTTAATCCACCGTCTTTTCCACAGTCATCCACAAGCTAGTATTGAGGATATACGAAATGAAATTAGACAAATTTCCCGTCATTGATAACACGTATTTTGGTGGAAATCAAGCCTGGATGAAACAAAAAAAACATGCGGCCGGAGGTTGCGGGGTGATCGCCGCCGCCAACCTGGTGGAGTATTATCGTGGCAACAACCAGGTGTCCCGTGATGCTTATATGGTGGCGGTGGAGAGTCTGTATCATTGGCTGTCACCGATCCACCTGTACAACCCGTTTGCCCGGGAAAACACCTATGGGCTGCCTTTTTTTAAACAATATGTCCTGCGTCTGGCCCGGTATCTCAAAATCATCGGGGTCGAGCGGACCCCGGAGTTTCTGAACTATCATGGCTATCAGGCAGCGGAGGACTTTATTCGAAGATCGATCCAACAGACCGACCCGGTCATCATGCTGATCATCGGGCACCGCCGTCTCAGACGATACAACAATCACTACATGACGATCACCGGTTATGATGAAGTCGGCTTTACCGTTTACTTCTCGACCTGGGGTGTGGAAGAATCACTCCCGTTACGGGAAATTTATCACGGAGCGACCATCTTCCGGTTGGCGAGGTTAAAGCAATCATGAGTCACTATTATTCCAATCAACCGACGACACCGTCGAAACAATTTATGATAGATATTCCTTTTCGCGGCAAGACATATCAGTTTGTCAGTGATGATGGGGTGTTTTCCAAAAAACAATTTGATTTTGGTTCCAAAGTGATGGTGGAGGCGATCATCGATCAATTGTCGGGAAAAGTACTCGATCTCGGTTGTGGTTATGGTCCGGTCGGTGTCTTGATCGGTTTGCATCGACCGGTCGAGGTGACCATGGTCGATGTCAATCAGCGGGCGGTTGAATTGGCCAAAGCCAACACCTTATCTCATGGAGTGGAAGCCGTGGTATTGGTGTCTGACGGCCTGAAAAATGTCGAGCAAATGTTTGACTTTATCCTGTTCAATCCGCCGATCCGGGCCGGTAAGGCCGTCATCTATCGTTTATTTGAAGAAGCCTATCAGCATTTGACAGTTGGTGGCAAGTTGGTCATTGTGATTCGAAAAAAGCAGGGGGGCGATTCAGCGAAAAAAAAGTTGGAAAGTATGTTTGCAACTGTCGAGACGATCGAGCGCAGTGGCGGGTATCACGTGCTGGTCGCGACCAAAAAACCTGTGACGTTTGATCAGCCGGTGTGATAGAATTAGTGCTATTACCTGATACCATATAAAGTCGTAAGACTTTGCTACTTACAGCATATGCTGAGACGACGAATCATTCGTCTTGAGGGTCACTCGATGAGACTGGGTTTTACTCGAAAGATTTGGTTATTTCTATTTGGGACATTTATCCATGGCCTGGGCCAGGCCTTTATGTTCCTTTTTCTTAACTTCTACCTGAAATCTCTTGGACTTGAGGATTCTTATACCGGGCTGGTGAATGCCTTACCGGCCTTTACAACGGCGGGGTTGAGTTTACCGGCGGTTTTTTTATCGCGCCGTTTTGGCGAGATCCGCACGATCAAACTCGGGACAATGCTTGGACTAAGCGGGATCACGATCATCGCACTGGCAAACGGCCCGTTGGTCGCAGTGCTGGGCTCACTGCTCCAAGGTGTTGGCAGTGCCTTTGTCATGGTTGCCAATTCACCCTTTATGGCCAAAGAGACTACCGAATCGAACCGGGTACAGCTTTTCTCGATCCAAATGGCACTCACGACCGGAGCCGGCTTTTTAGGAAATATCCTGGGCGGACGGATCCCCGACTGGTACGGCTCGATCAGCGGTGTTGCCGCTTCCTCTCTCCCGGCACTTCGGGCAGCGCTACTGGTGTCAGCCGTATTTCAATTGACCGGATTGCTATCGATCATGGTGATACCAAATGATATGATCGTGAAAAACGCCCCCGGAAAAAAGATGGCTCGTTTTCGCATTGAAAATAAACGCCTGATGACATACCTGGTATTTCCCAGTATGCTGGTCGGTCTTGGTGCAGGCTTGACCATTCCTTACTTAAACTTATTTGTGGAGGCCAAATTCGGGATCGATTTCAAAACCCTTGGGTCCCTGTTTGGTTGGACTTCCCTGGCGACAGCTGCTACCGTACTGGTCCAACCGACCCTGGTAAAAAAACTGGGGCATATCAAGACCGGTCTGGTGGTGGAGGTGGCCAGTCTGCCCTTTTTAGCCATGTTGGCTTATTCACCTTCTTTTGGAATGGTCAGTGTTGCCATGTTTACCCGGGGAGCACTGATGAATGCTACCGGTCCGGCCTGGGGAACATATGCCATGGAGCATTTGTCGTTGGCCGATCGTCCGGTGTATACAGCACTGAACAACATGAGCTGGTCCGTTACCTGGGCAGTGGCGGCCACTGTCAGCGGGATCTTCCGTCAGTATATGGGACCTGCGCTACGGGTCGAGGCGTTTCATTATTTATTTGCCGGTACCATGCTAGCCTATGGGCTTTCCATGTTTCTCAAATACATTTGGCTGTACCTGCCGGATAAGCGATCCCGGTCATTGCAGCTCGAGGGGGTAAAATGATTCAACAATTTCGCCAAAGACTGCGGATGTCATGGAAAAACTTTACAATGGCGACCCTGGGCTGTCTGATGTTTGCGGTTGGAACCAATATCCTTATCGTACCGCAACAGTTTTATAATGGCGGGGTGATGGGTGTGGCCATGTTGATCCGCAGTTTCATCGGCCTCGATGCCAATGTCACGGCCGCCGGTGGCTTTGACACCGCAGGTCTGATCTATTTTGCCCTGAATATTCCCCTGTTGATTTTGGCTTATTTTCGTCTTGGAAGAGTGTTTTTTTATCGCACCATAACCATGACAGTTGTGTTGACATTTATGATGACAGTCATCAAAGTCTATCCGGTAAAATTGTTTGCCGATCCGTTGACGGCTGTTTTAGTAGCCGGTGTGATCACCGGACTGGGAAACGGCCTGATCCTTACGGCCGGGTTTTGTGCCGGTGGTCAGGATATCCTGGGTGTCTATTTTACCAAGACCAGAAATAACTTCAGCATCGGTCGCCTGACCTTGATGTTCAATGCAGTCGTATTCGGTATCATGGCGATCACAAATAACTTCGAGATTTTGGTCTATTCGTTTTTGTTTACCGCCGTTCAGGGTCTGATGACTGACCGGTATCATAAGCAAAATATTGCCGTATCACTGATGATTTTCACTAAAGTTCCCGGCATCGACCAAGCTATCATGAGTGAATTCGGTCGCGGCGTGACCAATTGGCAGGGCTTGGGTGCATATACCAATAAAGACACCATGATCCACTATACCGTGATCAACCAATATGAACTCAACTATGTCAGCCGTTTGATCCGCCGGATCGATCCGGGTGCGTTTATTGTCATCCAGGATAATACCCGGGTGATAGGCAATTTTGAAAGACGGATCTGAGGCGGAGAAAATGATCTGAAATGAAAAAACCGGCCCATGCAAGGCCGGTTTTGTAACGAGTTTATTTCTTTAACAGGTTGCCAAAGATCCCACGGTAAATGCTTCGTCCAATCTGAGTCCCGAGTGAGCCCATGGTGTTTTTTACCATTCGCTCGATCGGTGAGTCGCTTTTGGAACGGCCTTTTAGGATGTTGCTTAGGAAGGAATCATCTTTGGCCTTGGCCTGTTCGGCTTCTTCCAGTTCGCGCTGGCGTTCGGCTTCCATTTCTTCTACTTTACGTGTCAGAATTTCATAAGCCGATTCCGAATCAAATGTTTTTTCATACTTACCAAATAAGTAAGAACCCCGAACGTTGTTGTACACGGTGGTCTGATCGACCGGTCCGATCTGGGATGCCGGCGCCAGGATAAAGGCTTTCTCCACCGGTGTTGGAATACCCCGATCATCCAGCATGGAGATGAGGGCTTCCCCGATCTGTAATTGCATCAGTTCTTCGGCTACATCAAAGTCGGGGTTTCCCCGGAAGCTTTCAGCTACGGCTTTGACCGCCCGTTGCTCTGCCGGCGTGTAAGCCCTGAGGGCATGCTGTATCTTGGAGCCGAGCTGTGCCAGCACATTGTCGGGAATATCCCGTGGGTTTTGAGTACAGAAGAAGATTCCGACACCCTTGGATCGGATCAATTTGACCACCTGTTCGATCCGCTCGAGCAGGACACGGGATGCGTTTTGAAACAGTAAATGGGCCTCTTCAAAGAAGAAGATCATTTTAGGCAGCGGCTGGTCACCGACCTCAGGAAGAGTTTCATACAATTCACTCAAGAGGTAGAGGATAAAGGCCGAGTACAAATCGGGTGAGTGATAGATTTCTCTTGCATCCAGCACATTGATGATTCCCTGACCGTTGACATCGCGTTGCAGGAAGTCCCGGATATCAAGCGCCGGTTCCTGGAAAAACTCATGAGCTCCCTGTTGTTCCAGCACGAGGAGCTTGCGTTGGATCGCACCGATCGACTGGCGCTGGAGATTCCCGTAGGCGGCTGAGAACTCTTTGTTATTTTCCGAGACAAAGGCCAGGAGGGATTGAAGGTCTTTGTAGTCTAACATGAGGAGCTCTTGGTCATCGGCAATTTTAAAGATGGCATACATGACACCGGTCTGTGTATCGTTCAGGCCCAGCAGACGAGACAATAGCAGAGGGCCCATTTCGGAAATGGTTGCTCTGAGGGGAATGCCGTTTTGTTTCAGTACATCCCAGAAATTCGTAGTAAAAGCTTGAAATTCGGGAGTCGGTGCTCCAATTTGTTCGAGTCGTTCCGCCAGTTTTTCCGAAGTGGTGCCGGCTTGGACGAAACCGGTCAGATCACCTTTCAGGTCGGTGATAAATACCGGGATCCCTTGTTTGGCGAACTCCTCTGCCAACAACTTGATGGTGACTGTTTTGCCGGTTCCGGTAGCCCCGGCTACCAGTCCATGACGGTTGGCCATCGAGGCATCAAAACTGATGACAGAGCCGTCGGGCCGGATTGCAAAATTCATCCTGTTTCCTCCTATAATACAAAGCCGATTTTTCGTTTGACGTCGTCTAAAGTAACGGCCGCGATTTCTCGGGCACGCTCCGCTCCGGCTGTGTAGATAGCAGACAGCTCAGCCGGGTCATCCAATAATTGATAAATCCTATGTTGAAGCGGTTGGAGCACTGATAAGACGGCTTCAGTTGCTTCATCTTTTAGAGCTTTATACCCGTTTCCTTCCAGGCGTTGCACGACCTCTTCGATCGTTTTATCTTGAATCAGGGCAATAATATTGAGTAGGTTTTTTACCCCCGGCTGGTCATCGGAATACTGGATCAGTCCGATGCTGTCGGTGACAGAGCGGCTGATTTTTCGCCGGATAACATCCGGTTCATCCAGCAAAAAGATAACACCGGCAGTCGATTCTGAGGATTTACTCATCAGTTTGGTCGGGGTCTGGAGATCATAGATCCGGGCACCAAATGGTGAGGTGTAGGTTTTGGGCAAGGTGAACGTCTGTCCGTAGGCATTATTAAACCGGACAGCTAGATCTCTGGTCAGTTCGACGTGTTGAGACTGGTCATCGCCTACCGGTACCAGGTCGGCCTGATAAAGCAAAATATCCGCTGCCATCAGGACCGGATAGGTGAATAGACCGGCCGGAATGGAATCGCCATGACGCTGACTTTTGTCTTTATACTGCGTCATGCGGGAAAGTTCGCCCATATATGTCTGGCAGGTCAAGATCCAGCTGAGTTCGGCATGTTCTTTGACATGTGACTGAATAAAAAAGGTGTTTTTGGCCGGATCGACTCCGGAAGCAATGTACATCGCCAGGTTTTGCAGTGTCCTGTGGTGCAGCAGTTCCGGGTCTTGTTTGACTGTAATGGCATGTAGATCAACGATCGAATAGATCGGATCATAGTCATCTTGGAGTTTGGCCCAGTTGCGAAGTGCTCCCAGGTAGTTTCCCAGGGTCAGATCCCCTGAGGGCTGTACCCCGCTAAAAATTCGTTTTTTCATCTTTTCCTCCAATAAAAAACGCCCATGATATAGGGCGCAATCTGCACGGTACCACCTATTTTGGTCTCGTTTTGGTAACGCTCTTCGAGCGATAATCTCCCGGGTCCATTCTGTTTGCCTGCTCATCAACTTGCACCGGCCGTTGACTCTCTGGAGGGCAGGACGAAACGTACTCTATCCGTTCATCGATTCTATTTTCAGTATAGCAAACTGGAAATGAATGTCAATTTGAACCCAAGCATTTCCCGACTTGCACCTTTATGACAGGGGTATATAATCAGACACAGACAAAGGGGAGCTGTTATGTTTATTGAAGACACGCAGTATCAACGTTACATCAACCGACTGGCCTTTGGCTTATTGGTGGTGGTACCTTTGGTGATGTACCCGGATGGAACGAGATTTAATGTTGCTATATCAAAATTTTATGCTCTGGCACTGATCAGCCTGGTATTTTTAGGCATCGTGATGATCAGAAAGCAGCTGAACTTACGGCTGGATCAGTCGGAGCACCGCTGGTTGCTGGCATATGTCATCCTGCTAATCATGTCAACATTTTTTGCCCTCGATCCCAAACTGGCGATCTTGGGCAGCGAAGCCCGCCATGACGGCTTGATCAGTTTTGCCTTTTACGTGATAGCTTACAGTGTGGGTCGACAAATGAAGGTCAAACAACCTTTTTTACTGGCCATCATGGGATCGCTTTTACTGATCGACCTTTATGCAATCCTTCAGTTTTTTAAGCTCGATCCATCGTTTCTTCAGTTGTATCCCGATTCATGGCAGGGCAAGGCCTTTTCCACCATGGGCAATCCCAACTTTCTCGGGTCCTATCTGACACTGACGCTGCCACTGACGATGTACTTTTATCTGCAACGATCCAAGTGGTATGGACTGGTGATGTACGGGCTGACCTATTTTTCGCTCCTGGCCAGCCGGACAAGAGGATCGTGGATCGGGGCAAGCATTGGTTTCATGGTAATGGTTTGGTTGTATTATCGACAGGCGGAGAATAAATTACTGGCCCGAAAACGGATCATCATCCTCATGGTCATCTCGGTTCTCTTGTTCGCCGGGTTTGTGCTGCTGACCGAGGGGACGATACTGCAAAGATTTCTGTCGATGTTTACCGACCTTCATCTCATTCTGACCGATCCGGAAGATGCCGATGCGGCCGGAAGTGGACGGTTTTACATCTGGCAGCTGACTGTGGAGCTGATCCAACAGAGACCGTTGTTCGGCGTTGGAGTAGAAAACATGTCGATCGCCATGTTCCAAAGCTTTCATGATCGGATCGTGACGGACTGGGGAAGGTATCGCAACTGGGACAAGGCGCATAACGAGTATTTGAATATCGCGTTAGCAAGTGGAATACCTTCTCTGATCGCCTACCTGGGATTTCTTATAACAGTGATGAAAAAGGGTTATCGGAAAATAACAGCTTGTCCGATGATATTGCCGTTTTTTGCTGCGGCAGCCGGCTATCTGGTCCAGGCCCTGTTCAACATTCAAATGATCATGGTGTATTATTTCTTTATGGCAGTCCTGGGTATCTTGAGTTCACAGGTGTTTTGCCAATCGACAGAAGGGGAGGAAATGTGACGGAAAAGTGTATCCTGACTACAATGGTGATGGTATATGACGGCAACAGGATATTGGTACAGAATCGCTTAAAGCAGGATTGGCCGGGTGTGACTTTTCCCGGAGGCAAGGTCCATCCAAAAGAGTCGTTTACCGAAGCCGCCATCCGCGAGGTCAAAGAAGAGACCGGCTTGAATGTATCTCACCTGAAGATGTGCGGCATCAAGCAGTGGAAGGGCGAAGAGCGCTACCTGGTGGTGTTTTTTAAAACGAATTGCTATGAAGGTCAGTTGACCGGTTCACCGGAGGGTCCGGTATTCTGGATCGAACGACACGAACTGGAACATTATCCCCTGGCGAATGATTTTGCCGACATGGTCAAGATTTTTGAATCGGATGAATTGAGTGAATTCTACTATTATCTTCAGGATGATGAATGGAAATACCGCCTGCTATGATCGATCCATCGTCCGGTTGGACTTATTAGCTCAAGCAAAAACAGGACCGCATGCACATTCCTCTTCGGAGTGTTGAGGCGGTCCTGTTTTTGTCAGCTAAGATAATATATCGTTGGTTTTTCCAATTTTTTCTTTTGTTGTGAACTTTGCGATAAATGAAGCGCGCGACTTAACATCCGTTTTCTCAAAGATGCCGGCGATGTGTTTTTTTACTGTAGAAAGCCCGATAAATAAGAATGAGCAATTTCATTGCATAGTATAAAATATCTTGTGTAAACACTGAACCTCCGAAAAAGATGCAAAAGAGGATCAACTCTTGTAGAATTTTGTTATCACAGCAAAACCACTACACGAAGGAGACCCTCTCATGCATGATTTT
>JAAZLX010000110.1 GCA_012799095.1 Tissierellia bacterium | reverse complement strand
TGAGACCAACCGGGGTAAGATGGAAGGCCTGGCTATTTTGGATATCGATACCGTTCAAAAGTCGAAGCGTCTGATCGGTAATATTATCTTAGACAGTCCGTTGGTGACTCAACCGATCATCGGATTTGAAAATCACGGCGGACAGACCAATATACATCAGCATGAACCCCTGGGAAAAGTATTGCATGGCTATGGCAACGATGAGACCGGCCAAAAGGAAGGTGTCATCTACAAGCATGTCATGGCGACCTATTGCCACGGACCGCTGTTGCCGAAAAACCCGCAGCTGGCCGATTGGCTGTTGCAGCAGGCGTTGCAGCAGGCCGGGCAACCGACCGAGCTGATGCCGCTCGATGATGCACTGGAGCAACAGGCCAGCCGGGAAATGATCCAACGCTTGATCAAAGGCTAAACGACCGGGCCTATTGCCCGGTCGGATTTGTTAGGAGACAGTATGAAACGAGTGATCATCTTACTAATGGTAGCGGTAATTATCTTGACCGCTTGCTCCATTCCAGATCAAGGGGGCCCGGTAGCTGAAGAAAATCCCGAACCGGAAACGACCGAGCCGGAGGCTCCTGAAGAGGAGTCAACAGAACCGGAAACTGATGAGTCAGAGACACCAACGATTGATCCGATAGAACAACTGATATCAGAAATGGACCTGAGACAGCGGATTGGTCAGCTATTTCTCATCCGTCCCGATGGGCTGGATGTCACTTTGTCACGAGATGAACTGGAAGATCCCGAATTGCCCGGAGTGACACAACTACACGCTGATCTTATAACCGCTTTGGAGAGATATCCGGTCGGTGGGTTTGTCTTGTTTGATAAGAACCTGGTCGATCCGGAACAGCTCCGGGTCCTGATGGCACAGTTAGATCAGGTTTCATCGATCGCTCCCTTGTATGCCATCGATGAAGAGGGAGGCTTGGTGTCACGTCTGGCAAATCATCCGAACTTTGATGCTACCCCATTTCCCAATATGGCACAGATTGGTCAAACGGGTGATCCGGATCAGGCCTATCAGGCTGGATTGACGATTGGAAACTACCTGAAGGATCATGGCTTCCACATCGACTTTGCCCCGGTAGCCGATGTTAACAGCAATCCCGATAATCCCGTGATCGGTCCAAGATCGTTTTCCCCGGATCCGGTGGTCGTGGCCGACATGGTGCAGTCAGCTGTGATCGGCTTTCAAGAGGCAGGGATCGTCAGCAGTCTAAAACACTTTCCCGGCCATGGTGATACGGCAGCCGACTCCCACTTTGAGACAGCCATTAGTTATAAAAACTGGTCTGAATTGTTAATGCTGGAGATGATTCCATTTCAAGCCGGGATCGATGCCGGAGCGGAGATGGTGATGATGGGTCACATCGTCACTCCTGAAGTCAGCCATGATGGTCTGCCGGCGTCATTGTCACCGGAAATGTATCGCTTACTGAAACAGGAGCTGGGGTTTGACGGTATCGTACTGACCGATTCGTTAGCGATGCAGGCCATCAGTGATCATTTCAGTCCGGCTGATGCCGCCGTGATGACCTTTCAGGCGGGTGCTGATTTTCTTTTGATGCCGGCTAATTTAGCGGAAGCGTTTGATGCCATTGAACAAGCGGTCAACGATGGCACGATAAACGAAGCCGAACTCGATCAACGAGTCCGGCGGATCCTGGAACTGAAAATGAAGGCCGGTTTATTGGAATAACCGGTGTCAGACTCTGGCACGCACCAGTTCGATGGCCTCTTTTCCGCTCAGGTGTTCCACGGTGATCGCCACGATCGCCGGAAGACCGGAAGAGACCTCGCGATCAAACGCCTCCGGCGTTTC
>JAAZLX010000109.1 GCA_012799095.1 Tissierellia bacterium | reverse complement strand
TGTGATCACTTAGGCCACAATCTGATCGAGCTGACCCGGGATACCATTTCTTCAGCCATCCACATGTCACGAGAAACGGTGTCGCGCAAGCTGGCTGAGATCGAGCGAGACGGCAATATCGAGCTAATTGGATATAAGAAAATCTATGTCAAGAACAAAGAGAAACTGAAGTCGCACTAGACTTCAGTTTTGTTTATTATAATTCGATTTATCTATCTTACGAGAAGTGATCATTGATGGTCTCTGAAATCAATGACCGCTTCTTCGGTGATCAGCTTGTCGATCGGGATATCGAAGCTCTCCACCGGCACCTCGTCCACCACCTGGACGTGATAACCGATGCCGATCGTGTTAGATCGAGTCTCTTGGGCACCCAGGTAGCGATCATAGAAGCCGCCACCATAGCCCACCCGGTAGCCGTTTTTTGAGAAAGCGACCGATGGTACGATCACCAGATCAGGCTGCTCATCTGTGATGCGGCGATACTCTTCTTTCGGGGCTAGGATATTGAAATAGCCGATCTCGAGTTCTGAGAAATCCTTCAATTCTGAGGCCAGCATTCCTTCTTTTTTCGAACGAATATAGGGCACAAAGATGCGTTTACCTTCGGCTAAAGCATCCTGTATAAACTCATGCGTCAGGACCTCGGTCCCAAAGCTAACAAAACACATGATGGTTTTAGCATTTGTATAAGCTGGTTCAGTCTTTAGTTTTTTTATGATTTCTTGGGAAGCCTGTATGGGATTATCCTGGGTAAAGAAGCGGCCTCGTTTTCGAAGGACGGCCTCTCTGATCGACTTTTTCTCAAGTTCTGACATAGTTACTCCGATTTCTTATTAGTATTTTATGACAAAATAAATGACATAGGCCCAGCTGAATAGGCCGTGGATGATCGCCCAGCCGACCGATTGCCAGGTGACATAGCTGATGACCATGGCTAAGGCACTGCCAAAGGTGATACCACTTTTGACGGTTTTCTTGATGATGGTTTGATTGTTTTCCATTGCTCTCCCCCTTGATTGTTCTCTCCTTTCATCTTAACATTTGAGCACCAAAAATCCCAACCGAAGTTGGGATTATCACGCTGATTAATTACTTTTGGGATTACTTTTACTTTTGAGATAGATGGCTAAGCCAATGCCGGCTGCCATAATGAGAAATCCAAGGACAGCAATGCCTGTTCCCATGGTCGAAACCGGGTTAGACACAGTCTCCGGAACAAGATTTCCCATATGATCAACTGTGAAGGAGCTGGGAAAGGTTGCCCCAAAATCATTCATCATCGATCGCGAAGCGCTACTTGCCAGGATGCCCATCATGAACATACCAAAGCCAACGATTGCGACATAGACGCCGAACAACCAGCCAAAGCGCTTAAGGATGGCGCCAATCACCCCAGGGATCTCTTCAATCTGACTGGGTGAACGTTCCGGAGTTTCACTAGATTCTTCGGTTGCACTCAGACCAAAGTCAGCTTCTGAGAAGTCCTCTGATAATAGCCAATCAGTCGTCACCCCAAAGGTATGAGAGAGCAACAGTAGTTTGGTGATCTCTGGTACAGCCTCACCCGTCTCCCATTTGCTGATGGCTTGACGTGAGATGCCGATTTTTTCTGCTAAGGCTTCCTGCGAGAGTCCGGCTCGTTTGCGACAGAATAGAATCTTTTCTGATAGTTTCATGGCGAGCTCCTTTTTCATTTTATTACTTATAGCTTACGCTCTCGCCCGGTTGCGATGCTATCTATCAGAGCTTGAAGTCTCGCAACCAGTGGTAGCAATCGGTCAATTATTCCGATTGGACCGGTGGGTCCCAGTGCATGACCATTTGTTTGACCATATCGACCGCCCGGCGTATCCCGATCCGGCTGGTATTGATGACCAGATCATAGTTGATTGGATCTCCCCATGTCTGATGAGTGTAGAATTCATAAAAACGAGCTCTGCGTTTGTCCACTCCACGGATATCCTTGATCATCTGCTTGTTTGTCCGGTTGAGATCGACCTCTCTTTTTTCGCAGCAGCGATTCAACTTAAACTCTTCATCTGCCACGATAAAGATCCGAAACAGATTTTGTTTTTCGCGCAGTAAATAATCGGCCGCCCGTCCGACAATGACACTGTCACTCCTTTCAGATAGTTCAAGGATCAGATCACTTTGTCGCTGAAAGATATCATGGTTCATTTCCGAAATCGGATCGATGGTTTGGGAAAAAGATTGAGCGATCGTGATCGGCATCAGTGGCAGGGGGTTGATTTGATCGATTTCCCGCAAGTAATCCTTGGCATATTCCGTACGCTCAGCCAATTCATTGACGATTTCCTGATCATAATAGGCAAAGCCTAACTCTTGGGCCAGTCTGCGGCCGATTTCACGTCCACCCGAGCCGAACTGGCGGCTAATGGTGATGATCTTATTCATCGGGCTCCTCCTCATCCGTAAAGGACTGTTTTCGGATCGATATATCCTACTTTATTTCATTGTATCACGGACAAAAAATAATCCCTCTGTTTTGAGAGAGATTATCTTTGGCTTTATGATTTTTGCTTAAAGGTCAATGATCTGTCCCATCTGTTGTTCCACAGCAATTTCATAAATGCGCTGGGCGGCTACAATATCCAGCACCGCATTGCCGGTCGTTTTAAAGAAGGTGATCTCTTGATCACTCGTCCGTCGAGCTGTATGGCCTAGAACCAGTTGACCCAGTTCTCCGGTGACTATTTGAGACGAGATCTTACCTTGAGCAAGCGGTTGCTGGAAATCTCCGGCTTCGGTGAAGGCATCCATGGTATCGACATAGACCAGACCGGCTCTGTCGAACAGGCCCGCGTCGACTTCGACCATGTCAGGCATGAACGAGCCCACTCCATTGACATGAGCTCCCGGTTTAAGCCGATCACTGGAAAACACCGGCTGTGTTGCTGTGGTGACTACGGTGATCACATCCGACAAAGCGACAGCATCATCCACCTGATCGGTCGCTTCAATCGTCACCTGGTATGTTTTAGAAAATTGTCTCGTCATAGCCTGGGCAAAGACACGAGCTTTGGCATAATCCCGACCTGAGACGTAGACTTGTCTGATCGGACGTACTGCCAGGATGGCTTCCAGCTGACTGGCAGCCTGACCTCCTGTCCCGATCAGTGTCATAACAGATGCATCCTGTCTGGCTAATAAGTCCGTTGCCAGACCACTGATGGCTCCGGTTCGAAGCTGTGTCAGCGTCGTACCGTCCATCAGGCAATTGACGACACCGGTTTTCGGATCCAATAGAACCATGGTGGCCGGAACAGCCGTGATGCCTTCTTGGACATTATCGGGATAAACCGAAACGATCTTTACACCCAGGGCGTCAGCATCAGCAGCATAGCCGGTCATATAAAGACTTTGGCCATTATGTTCGGCGATATCGAGATTGGTCCGCAGTGGAATATCGACCTGTTTCTCGGCATACAATTTCATGGCCAGGCGACAAGCCTCGATCATGTCTTTCATTGAAGCGACCGACAAAATATCCTGTCTGGATAAAATACGAATTGACATAGCTCCTCCTTCAAATACCTCTGTTACCACTATATATTATGTCAATGCGGTTTGGCCAATCGATTTGACCTAATGTGAATATTTTGTCAGCGAGAAATCGCTTGGGATGGGTAAATAACAGTTAGGAGGTATCTATGATAAAAATTGAAGCCCTGTTGGATGCATATTCGCAGGCGGTATATCAGAAAGATCTAAACCAATTGATGGCCCTTTACACCGATGATGTTGTCGTATTTGATGCCTTTGACAATTGGGAGTATCGTGGAAAGCCCGCCTGGAGTCAAGCAATCGCCGCATGGTTCAATAAGATGGGCGATGACCTGATTCGAATCACATTTAATCAAACCAATGCCGAGTTCGATGATCATGTTGGCGGCATCAGTGCCGAAGCACTGTATGAGGGCATTGGTAAAACAGAAAACTACACCATGACCAATCGAATCACGCTTGGTTTAAGAAAAGATGGCAACGACTGGAAAATATCCCATGAGCATACATCGCTGCCGGTCAAACAGACGACGGGCCAGTCGATTTATAAAGAAGACTAGGAGTTGATGATGGAACTGATCCAGCCCTTGTTGGACCGTTACGTTAAAGCCATATTGCACAAAGATATCGAGGGCTTGATGAGCCTCTACCATCCTGATGTGACCATGTTTAATACGTATGATGTCTGGTGTTATCATGGTGCCAGACGGTGGTGCGAAGCGGTGACCCATCATTCTGAACATTTGCTCAAAGATGTCACCGAGGTGACCTTTCGCAATGTCCAGGTGAAAGGCAAAAAAAATATCTATCTGGTACACGGGTTGATCGATTATCATCATATGAGTCATCCCGACACCCATGTCGTTCATCGTTTCACCTGGCTTATTAAAGGAGCTGGTGATGATTTAAAAATAATCCATCAACACACGTCTTTGCCGATCGATCCCTCAACGAACTATTTTTTAAGGGAGATGCCATGAACCAGGTCATCCTAAAACAATTTGATCTGCCGATCGATCAGTCATTGGCCTTTACCTATTTCATTGATGAAGATAAACTGAATCAGTGGTTGTGTTATGAAGCCGTGACCGATCCTTATGTTGACGGCCGGTATGAGCTCTACTGGGAGCCGGATGAAGATCATCAGAATTCGACCGAAGGTTGCCGGATCACCGTGTTTGAAAACCCCTATCTGATCGCATTTGACTGGAAAGGTCCTCGCTCATTGGATGAGGTGATGAACCGAATCGATCCGCTGACTCATGTGACAGTCGTTTTTTACCCGCTGGATCATGATCGGGTCCGCCTGATCCTGCAACACAGCGGTTTCGGCCACGGTGAGGACTGGCAGCAAGCCAGAATGTTCTTTAACCGGGCCTGGGACCTTGCTCTGCAACGGCTGGTCAAGCTGCTTGAATCAGAAGCTTGAAGATACACTCTCGGATCAACCGGGAGTTTCTTTTTCGATTGGAATTTACCATAGCAACAAGTGCATCAAAAAAACCGCTTGACCGGATGCTGACGGTCGGGCGGTTTTAGCTTATAACAGCAAAGCTTAACTTCCGAGTAGGACCTGCTTCAACTCATCCACTGTTTCAACTATTATAGTTGCACCGTGCTGCTCAAACTCCTGTCGGGACCCGTATCCGAAGAGCACACCGATCGAATCGATCCCATGGGCTTTCGCCCCGATGATATCGTGTTTGCGATCACCTATCATCACGATGTTTTCTGCCGGAATATCAAACAGGCTCAAGACATGCTGTATGCTCTCATCTTTGTTGATCCTAGTGCCGTCGAGGTTGGAGCCGATCATCTGATCGAATGGTTGATCGATTTCGAAGTGTTGTAGGATCTCGATCGAATAGTCGGTCGGTTTTGATGTCGCCAAAGCCAATTGCTTTCCGGCTGCTTTTAACTCCCATAACAGTTCCGGGATGCCTTCGATCAGAATGTTTTCGAACTTTCCGACATCGCGATAACGCTCACGGTAATATTGGACCCCAAGGTCTGCCTGTTCTCGAGTCATGCCGTAATAATCCTGAAACGAATCCCAAAGTGGCGGACCGATGACTTTTTCCAGCTCATCAAGATCTTCTTCCGGATAACCGAGTTTTTCCAATGCAAAGCGGAAAGATTTTGTAATGCCTTCTTTCGGGTCTGTCAGCGTTCCGTCCAGGTCGAATAAAATCAATTGTTTGTTTTTCATCTTTCTCTCTTTGTCACACTTTCATGATGTCGTCGATCAACTTGATCAGCATACCTTTGGCCAGTGCGCTTAACAATGCCGGCGGTGCCTGTAGCGAATATACCTTTACCTCTTGGCCTGACTTATAAGCCTGAAGCAATTGATAACTCAGATGACGCAGACTGACAAAAATGGCATTTTCGATCGTCTCTTTGCCTTTGGTCAGATAGGGTTTGATGGTTGCACTGTTCAAAGAGCCATCGGCCTGATAAGCCGATATATCTAAATGATTCCTGAAATGAATCAATTGTTCCTGAAGTTCGATTGCCTGTGGCATTTGAAAACACTTGAGCAAATGGATCAGACCGGCCAGGGAGTCTGCCAATAGGTTGGCGGTCGTCTGAGGCAGCCTCTTCTCGAAGCGCCAATCATCGATCCACTCACCGTCGAACCAGGTCAGCTTCTCGACCGTATCAAAATGATGATAGCCTGACTTCTGATACAGGGCAATGGCCGCGGTATTGTTGGCAAAACTGCCAAACTCGATCCGGGAAAAATATCGCCGAATGGCTTCCTGTTCTAAAAACGCCAGAATTTTTTCGCCGTGTCCCCGGTAGCGGTGAGCAGGGTCAACTACCAATGAGAGCCAGGCGGTCGAGTCGGGATCTTTTAAGAAAATCAACGGATTTGTCATCAGGTTGGCTTCCGCAATCATCTGATGATCCAATAGCACTTTATACCGCCAGAAATTTTCCCGTGGTTCGAGGTCGGACAGCATTTCATCAAGTGTCACCGGTTCGATCGGTTTTTCCCGGCGATTGAGTCGGATCAAGTGAGCCGATGACGGGTCGTTATACCATGTGACCAGTTTCTCAGCTACCTCCCGGTTGGGTTGGAGTGGAATAAATTCGAGCATGTCAGCCTCGCAATCTCAGAGCTAGGTTTTCTTCAGCAATCGTAAAGCCGTGTTTTTCTAAAAACTTGACCCCGGCCGGATTGATTTTCCGCACCGACATCTGGATCTGACGGGCTCCGTCATGCCAGGCGTCCTGACAGGCGTGTGCCAGGAGCCTCGAGCCGATGCCCTTTTGTCTGGCAGCCGGATCGACGCCTAAAAAGTCGATGTATGCCGGATCGGTCTGATAAAAGATATAGCCTAAAATTTCACCGCCCTGTTTGAACAGAGCCAGTTTGCCTTGTCCGCTAAGGGACATTTCTTCCAGGCTCCGTCCGGCATAATAAGCCCGGGGAAAGATCTCATCATGCAGTGAATAGACATATTCCCCCCGCCGGTACAGTCGGATGTCGGGATCGGGCTCGCCTCCGATCAAATCTCCTATCATCTCCCAGTGTTCTTCTGATGTTGCGCCCATCTCGGTAACAGCCTGGATGACGTGTCGGTTTTCTTTGTCGACATAGAACAATAAATCATAGGACGGGTGACGATAACGCAGCTCTTCGATCAGTTCCCGGACGGCGATGACACTGTCACCATACGGCCCGATCACCTCGACCGACCGATTATCATCGATTACATCCCCGGCCACTATGCCGTCTCGTGACATGACAATACTGCCCCCGTCTTGGTAGATTTCATTCAGATAGCGGGTAATGGCTTCAACATCAGTGTCTATGTAACCACAGCGCTCCTGCGGCATTTGATTTCTTCCGGCGATAACACTGGCAATCATCGGAATGTCATGGGCTTTGATGCTTCGTATCGTCATGATTCTTCTCCTGTGGTTGCTCGTGGTGAAACTATTGTGTCTTACTCATACCCCGTAGCGTAATTCAGAAAATGTTTTCTTTATTCATCATACACTAAAGCTTATTGTGCTAGTACCTGTTTTTAGGCTAATATATTAGCGTAAGGAGGCGACTATGCAACGACTAATCGGTACGACCGTCCGGGGGTTACGTGCCCCGATATTTCAGGAAGGTGATGACCTAAGTATCATGATCCCTGATGTGATCGAACAATTTCTACAGCAAGAGCATATAGCGATCGGTGATAAGGATGTGATCGCGATCACAGAAAGTGTCGTCGCCAGAGCGCAGGGCAACTATGTTGCAATCGAAACGGTGGCAGAAGATTTTTCTGAAAAATACGGCCGGGCTACGCTTGGCGTGATCTTTCCCATCCTGTCGAGAAACCGGTTTGCCGTCATCTTAAGAGCGATCGCCCTCAGTACGGTCGAAAAGATCGTATTGATGTTGAGCTATCCCTCGGATGAGGTCGGCAACCATCTGATCAGTCTGGAAATGCTGGATGAAGCAGGAATCAACCCGTATTCTGATGTCCTGACCGAAAATCAGTTCCGCGAATTGTTCGGATTCCAAAAACACCGTTTCACCGGAATTGATTATATTGACTATTACAAAAACCTGGTGGCAGAGTTTGGTAAAGAATGTCAGGTGGTATTTTCCAACCGGACTGAAACTATCTTAAGCTATACCGATCACATTTTAAATTGTGATATCCACACCCGTCAGCGAACCAAACGGATATTGCTCGACGGTGGTGCCAAGGTAGTCTACGGACTGGACGATATCATGACCGAACCTCGCGGTTCCGGCTATAACCGGGAATATGGTCTATTGGGGTCCAATAAAGCGACTGAAGGCACTCTCAAGCTGTTTCCACGGGATTCTATGGAGCTGGTCGAAAAGATCCAGCAGGAACTACTGAGACGGACAGGAAGAATGATCGAGGTCATGGTCTATGGCGACGGGGCATTCAAAGATCCGGTCGGCAAGATCTGGGAGCTGGCTGATCCGGTCGTATCGCCCGGGTTTACCCAGGGCCTGGCCGGAACACCGAATGAGATCAAGCTTAAGTATGTGGCTGATAATCAGTTCCGCCATCTTCACGGCCAGGAATTGAGCGATGCCGTCAAAGATTATATGAAGACCCAGGCTCATGAAACGATCGATGATATGGCCGGTCAGGGAACCACACCGAGACAATTGACCGACCTGCTCGGCTCACTGGCTGATTTGACCAGCGGAAGCGGTGATAAAGGTACCCCTGTCGTCTATATCCAGGGTTACTTTGACAACTTCACCAAAGACAGTAAGTAGTCTAATCCATATCTGATGGTAAAAAACCTCCTGTTTGGCCGAAAACCAAAACAGGAGGTTTTTTTAATACTAAATATGGTAGAATAATGATAATTTAATCAATATATAGATTTGTCGGACTGGGATATTTTGCTCTTTCTTATCATAATTAGGTTTTGTTGATCAGCTAATCACTCCCGGAGCAATCATTCCAACCACTTCAAGAATCATGAAAGGATCTGTCTTGTTTCAGTCTTTCTTTCGTTACTTACTGTTGATCGTGGTGATACTGGCTCTCGTTGGGATCGAATCGTCTATTTTTGCATCAAATTTACCGTTTCAACGGCGGATCGAACCTGTTCAAGCCAAGCCTGTGCCTTCTGAAAATGTTATTTCTTATGCAGTAGAGCAAAATGACAAACCGGTATCTTCGTTTACAGCCGCGACAGAAGAAATCTGGTATCGGACTCCACTGGATGAAGTCATCAAACGCTTTTTCTCTGACGAACAAATCGATCCGGATGATGTCAGCTTCGTCATTACGGACTTGAGAAGCGGCAAAAAATATGTCCATAGTCCCGATAAAGAAATCATCAGCGCCAGCCTATACAAGCTTCCGCTGGCCATGCTGTATTACGATGAGATCAATAATGCTACGTTGTCCCCAAAAGACAAGTATTATTATGATTTATGGATGGTAGAATGTGCAGGACCGGTAAGTGAAAACCACGATCCGGGTGATTTGATCGCACTCGATTATCTGTTAGATATGATGATATCAAACTCAGACAATACTGCCGGACACTTGCTTTATACTCATTACGGCGGTTGGGAAACCATGCGTGAGGCTACCCTGAAATATACCGATTCTGAGGCTGCCCCCAGCTACTACGATCCGCATAATTATATGACTGCTGATTATTTAAATGATGTGCTTATGTATATTTTTGATCACCAATCAGATTACCGCAGTCTCCTCAATAGCATGTCTTTAGAGCAAACGGTAGCTTTTTTAAACGGCTCCATGCCTCATTTGACCAAACAAAAAACCGGCTACTATGACCAATACCACAGCGCCGCCGGACTAGTAACGAATAACAATCCTTATGCCATCACAGTGCTTACAGAGTTGGGTGAATACGGTTCTCAATATGTGATCGGTGAGATCAATCGGTTGGCTTATGATTTTTTCAACAACCAATGATTTAATATGAAGATTATAATTAGGTCATCTACATCCAGGTTCATTTGATAATTTCCGGAAGTCAAACAATATAAAAAATGTCCGAGGTCACCAATCGATAGATTGAGAACCTCGGACATTTTTCTTACATGCTGATTACTTCATAACCTTGATCGATCCAGGATTTCATGCCGGCATGGCCATTCATATCGCTTAGAAACGGCAGGCCGGTTTTTTCGTTCGCTTGGTAGACTTCCAGAGCTTTCGAGCAGGCCAGGCAAATGCCGGCGATCAAACCCTGTTGTTTGGCCTTCATGTACTAAGGGTTGGCTTTCTCCTCCAGGACCGGGGGCAGTGTGACAGAGGCTCCTTCGAAGATGATTCGAATCTCATGCCCGGCACTGCTTAAGTCAAGCGCATTCAACAAGATATGTTGAAAGCACATCACTTCACCTGTCATGGCATAGAACAGTATTTTTTTCATTTGTCGCTCCATTTCCAATGTTATTTTAGTCGTTTAGTATTTCTTCGGTAAAGTTTCATGGACCAGTCCGATAAAAGCCTGTTCGATCTGGCTCAACTTGGCATCTTTATGAGTTACAAAGTAGAAATCCCTTTCAAAGGTCAAGCCATTGAGGGAGACTTCCTTGAGTTCACCATCAGCCAGCTCTTTTTCGATCGCATAGTGAGACAAGAATGCCCCGCCCACGCCTTCGATCACAAGCTGCTTGATGGTTTCGGTCGAATCGGAAAAAGCGACGATATTCAAATCGCGCAATCCCAGGCCATATTCCCGCAGGTGTTTGACCAGCAGATCGCGATGACCGGAACCCTCCTCCCGAAGGATCAATTTGAACTCAGACAGATCTTTCAGGTCGATGTTTGTCTCCGTCTGATGACTTGAAACCACCAGGACCATACGATCTCTCATCAGGGGTGAGTATTCCAGTTTATGGTGCTTGATATGTGTACCGCAAAAGCCGAAGTCGATCTGACCCTCTGTCATGGCTTCAATGATGTCATGCGAATCACCGTGTTTGATCTGAAATTGGACTTCAGGATGTTCGGCTTGAAACCTGGCCACCAGTTTGGGGATCAGGTAAGTCTCCGGGATGGTAGAGGTATGAATCGTCAGCTTGCCTTTTAGCTTATCGACCGAGCGATTCATCGCCTCCAACAGCTCATGACGTTTGTCCATCAATTCCCGGGCGAATCCGTGAAACAGTTCTCCCTCTTCTGTCAGACTCACTTGCCAACTGGTGCGATGAAACAAGCTTAAGCCCAATTCCTCTTCCAAGCTTTTAATGTGATTCGAAATGGTCGGCTGCGTAAGGTAGAGCTCTTTGGCCGCTTTCGAGAAGTTTCCCAATTTGGCGATCATTAAAAATGAATCGATCTGACGAAAATCCATTGTCATCCTCCTGATGGTGATCTATTATCGGCTGACTATTTGACTTGTAGTTTGCGTTTGATTTTACAGCAACACCGAGAATAATCTCAGCACCGTTTGAAGACCTTTGATATACCATGGCCGTTTAGCCCATGCTTCCAAAGAGATTTCTTCGCTTTGTGAAAAAATCTGCATCATGTCACGCTTGATGTCCCGGATAATGGGAGAACCTACCATCCAGACGCCGTTCTCAAAATGATAGTGAAAGCTCCTGTAATCCATGTTGATGCTGCCGATAATTCCATGGTCGTCATCACTGATGATCATCTTGGCATGCATAAATCCCGGGGTATATTCATAGATCCGGACACCGGCTTCCAGCAGCGGTCCATAGTTGGATTGTGTGACATAGTGAACATACCATTTATCAAAAATCTTAGGCGTTATGATCCTGACGTCTGCACCACTCTCGGCCGCTGTGATCAATGCACTCATCATATGATTGTCGATCACCAGATAGGGTGTAGTGATATAAACATAATCCAAAGCATTGTTGATCATCATCCGGTACATATCCTCGGTCGGATTGTCCGGGTTATTCAGCGGCCCATCGGTAAAGGGCTGATAGTATCCGTCTCCCTGGTGAGAAATCGAGGGCTGATAAAGTTCATAGTTGGATGGCTTGACCTTTTCCGAATCCCACATTTCTAAAAAAGTGACAGTCAGACTCCAAACTGCGTCACCTTCTAATCGAACAGCAGTATCTTTCCAGTGTCCAAACTTGGGATATATGTTGGCGTATTCATCCGATAAATTAGCCCCGCCGGTGTAGGCGATATTGCCATCGATGATAGCTATTTTTTGATGATTACGGTAATTGATGTATAAGCGGGAGGTAAATTTGTGGATCGGATTGAACCGTTGCACCTGGATATTATGTTTGCCCATCCGCTGGACCAGATTTCCCGGGGCTCTGATGATGCTGCCGAAGTCATCGAACATGATCCGGACTTCGACTCCCTGCTCAGCTTTTCGGATCAGGACTTCTTCAAATCGATCCCATAACTGACCGACATTAAAAATAAAATATTCCAAAAAGACAAACTTCTCTGCCTTCTCAATATCCTTCAGCATGGCCTCAAACTGATCTTCGCCCACCTTATAATAGTTACTCTTGGTATGACGGTAGAGGGGAAACCCATGATAACGCAAATAACTGGAAAATCGCTTTCTCGATAAGTGATCGGATTCAAATTGCTCAAAAACAGAGGGGTCTATCTCAAGAAAGGCTGAACCCCTGTCCATCAGATCCCGCATGCGCCGGCCATGGCGACCGGAAACAGGCCCACGACCCCAGAGATAGAATAAGATAAAACCAAAAACGGGCAAGATAATGATAATAAGGAGCCAGGCAATCGTATAAGAGCTGTTGCGATTATGGCTGATCATAAAGATGACCGTAAACAGGGCCAGGACTTCAATCGCAAAATATATGTAAACTGCTTGATTTTTCAAAACATCACTTAACACGGCAATCAGGATGAGCTGTGATAACAGCGCCAGGATCGCTACGATGATCCTGATCCAACCCGCTAATCGTCTATCCTTTTGTTCGCCCATTTGATAACCTCATTTAACCCAATTATATGGCAGTAGTAATTCTTACTATTGTTCAATCATACCCATTATATGATAGTTATGGGCCTATTCCTACTTTATCATCTTGTTTGTGTTTTTGACAATGAAAAACCTTGACAATTCAAGGTTTTTCATTCGGTCTCATTCTTTGCTTGATCTAGACATCAAACAATAACTCGACTTATTTCTTTTTGTTGGATG
>JAAZLX010000108.1 GCA_012799095.1 Tissierellia bacterium | reverse complement strand
TACAGTGGAGATTATTGAATGAAACTGATTTGTATCATATGTCCGATGGGTTGTGAACTGACAGCCACTCAAAGTAATGACATTATTGATGTTACGGGTCATCTATGTCCCCGGGGAGAAACGTATGCCCGGGATGAATTGACCGATCCGAAACGTATCTATACCGGAAGTATCACCTGTGACGGAGGGACGCTTCCGGTGATAAGCTTTAAAACGGCAACGATGCGCAAAGCTGATTTGCCACATTTAAAACAAGTGATGAGACAACTAACTGTCCCGGCTCCGATCGGACTGGGGGATGTATTATATCAAGATGATAAACTGACTGTGATCGCTACTCGTACGATAGGAAGGAAGTAATATGCGCTGGAACCTGACTGATCTATATGAATCATTTACCGACCCCAGACTGGAAGAGGATTTCGAAAAACTGGCTCAACTGCTTAAACGCATGGTTGATGATAGTGAGACTGACATTGACCAACCCAAACAATATCTGGAACAATCGATCCGGAATATGCAGGAGCTGAGACGTCTGGGCAGCCGTTTGGGCGCTTTCTTCTCTCTGACCCAGTCAGTCGAGTCGGATCATCAAGGGGCGGCTGATGGTTTAAACCGCCTGCGGGCGTTTGCCGGTGAGCAGGCGATGATCGACACCCGCTTGAAATTGTTTGTTAAAAATATTGACCTGGATAAATTGGCCCGGGAATCAGACTTGATAAAAGAGCATCTGTTCATCCTGAAAGAAATGCAAACCAAAGCCAAACGTCTGCTTAGTGAAAAAGAAGAGATTCTTCTGGCTAAACTGCGCAATACCGGTTCGGTCGCCTTTGCCACATTGCAGAGCGATCTGACCTCCAATCTGATGATCGATATCGAAATTGATGGGGAGATAAAATCTCTTCCGCTGCCGGCCATAAGAAATCTGGCTTATTCAGGTGATGCTGACTTACGTAAAAAGGCTTTTCAGGCTGAATTAGCGGCCTATCCCAGGATCGAAAAATCATCTGCAGCTGCACTGAATGCGATCAAAGGTGAGGTCATCACGGTGGCTGAAATGGCCGGATTTGACGGTCCACTGGAAGAAACGATCGAAGATTCGAGGATGGACCGGGCAACGCTGGATGCTCTGATGGAGGCGATCGAAGCCTATTTGCCTCATTTCAGACGTTATCTCAAACGAAAAGCTGAGCTATTGGGCCACACCAACGGCCTGCCGTTCTTTGATATCTTTGCCCCGGTCGGCAAGAGCCAGATGACTTACACATACCCTGAAGCGATGAAGTTCATTGTCGATACTTATCGTGATGTCAGTCCGAGGCTGGCTGATTTTGTACAACATGCCTATGATAATGATTGGCTCGATATCGAACCGAGACCGGGGAAACGGGGCGGTGCCTTTTGTTCCAACCTTCACGTGATCGGACAGAGCCGGATCATGAGCAATTTTAACGGCTCGTTCTCCAATATGACGACACTGGCTCATGAATTGGGTCATGGCTATCATGGTTTCAATTTAAAAGACGAATCCATCCTCAATGCGGGCTATCCCATGCCGATCGCTGAAACCGCTTCTATATTTAACGAAGCACTGATCGTGCAACAGGCACTTAAACATGTCACGGACGATGATGCCCTGGCAATATTGGAGGATTCCATTAGCGGATCGAATCAGGTGATCACCGACATCTATTCCCGCTACCTGTTTGAGACAGAGTTGTTTGAGAAAAGACGGACCCGCACACTTCAGCCCAATGAATTGAAAGAAATGATGATCCGGGCACAAAAACAGGCCTATGGTGATGGACTCGATCCGGACGTGCTTCATCCGTATATGTGGATCAACAAACCGCATTATTATTCAGCCGGACGCAATTTCTATAATTTTCCTTATTCGTTTGGGTTGTTGCTGGCCAACGGGTTTATTGCTCGCTACCAACAAGAGGGCGAGGCATTTATGCCCAAATATGATGAGTTTCTTCGTTTGACCGGACAACATTCCATACCGGATGTGGCCGCTACCATGGGGATCGATGTCAGAGACAGTGCTTTCTTTAAACAATCGCTGGAAGTGATCAAAGGGCAGATCGATGATTTTGTTCGTCTGACCGATCATTTGGTAGAGAGGAACTGATATGGAGAAGAGACCACTAGGGCAGACCGGACTGATGGTATCGTCCATCGGTCTGGGCGGAATACCGTTTCAGCGGATCGATGCAGAGGGGACCCGGGATATTTTAGCCCGGGCACTCGAACTGGGCATCAACTTTATCGATACCGCTCGTGGCTATACGGTCAGTGAACAGTACATCGGTCATGGACTGAAACAGTTGGGCAGGGAACGATTCATTGTGGCCACCAAAAGTATGAAACGGGATCGTCAGGGCATCCTGGAAGAGCTGGCAATCAGCCTGTCCGAATTGGACACTGATTATATCGATTTGTATCAGTTCCATAATGTGGCTAATTTCTCCGAATACGAGACGTTGATGTCACCCGAAGGTGGATATCAGGCCATTCGGGAAAAACAAGCTGAAGGTGTGATTCGTCATATCGGTATCTCCACCCACAGTGTCGATCTACTGACTCGTTTTGTGGCCGATGGACACTTCAGTACGATCCAATTTCCGTATAATCCGATGGAGCGACAGGCGGAAGAAGTGTTCCGACAGGCTCATGAAAAAAATATCGGAATTATTGTCATGAAACCGTTTGCCGGCGGTGCTATTATGAACAAGGAATTGTCGCTGCGGACTATTCTTGAAAACGATGCGGTTTCTGTCGTGATCCCGGGGGTCGACAGTATTGAACAGGTAGAGCAGAATATTGCGATCGCCAGTCCTCTGATACCTTTAAGTGATGACGAACGATCGATCATGCAATCAGAAGCGGATGAGCTGGGCAGCCATTTCTGCCGTCGTTGCCGTTACTGCTTGCCCTGCGCCGTCGAGATCGATATTCCGATGATTTTTCTGATGGAGGGCTATTATACCCGTTATCATTTGACCGAATGGGTGGATGAACGCTATGCTGGATTTGCTAAGAAAGCCAAAGATTGTATTGAGTGTGGCATTTGTGAATCGCGCTGTCCTTATCATTTGCCGATCCGGGAGATGATGAAGCGGGCTTCCGCCGTGCTGGACTAAGAAAAGAGGCTGTCATGCTGCACCGAACGCTGATGCCGGAGATAAAAAACTATTTGATGGATCACGAAGCATTTAGTTTTTCCGGAACGATGGAATTGGTTTATCTCAAGGCAAGTGATGATTTTTACTATTATCTGTTAAAAGATTTGGCTTCGCAACCATATCTTCTTAAGGTCTCAGCCAAGGCAGCGTCGAACTCGGGATTGGCGACCGAATATCAGGTGTTGCGTTACCTTGAGAAATGTCCTCACACCCCAAATGCATATCATCTTGACTTGATTCCGCCCGGGCTTGAGCGTGATATTCTATTACTGGAGTACATTAGGGGCCAGGAACTAAACTATACCACCGACTATTTGAAAGTTGCCGAAATCTTTGGTTCCATCCACAGTGCCGGAGCTGATCTTCAGTTGCCCAAACTGAAAGATCCTCTGGGTGCCAGTTTAAGGCGTGGTAAGGATAATCTGAAAGATGCCCTGCCTTCGGGTGTGTTTCGAATGGATCATCTATATTTCTTTGATGGCCTCAGCGAATGGGCTGAGGACAATTTAAGGAGAAAACAACGGGTATTTGCTGATATCGAACCGGTCATTTGCCACGGTCCGATGGAGATGACAGACTTTGCCATCGATTCACACGGTTATTTGTATGAGTGGCACGCCGCTTATCTCGGTGATGCGGCGATCGATATCACCAGGTTTTTGGCCCGCACCACCAGCTTGATGGAAGCGGATGTCATCCTCCGGGCAATCGACCGCGAGGATTTCTATTATCGTTGGGAAAAGACCATGGATCTGGAGCGCTCCAGTTTACGGGAACGTGTCGAAGCATACATGCCCTACTATCTGTTTGAACTGTTCAGCTCATTGGCAAAATATTACTATGATCACGCCAAACCGGGAGCTCAGGGGCTTGATCCGTATCAGCTGGATAAACTGCAGCGATATCTTGATATTGAGTTCATGCAGTCCTGTTTGGCAGAGTACATTTAATCTCATTTAAATTAAGAGAGAGCCACCAACTGACCAGTTGATGGCTCTCTCTTAATTTGTATACTATTGAGCATTCTCCAGTCGCTGTTGAAGATCTTCCAGTTGTTGCCAAAGTTCTTTTGGCATTTTTTCACCGTAGCCCGTAAAATGATGCCGGATCGATTCGACCTCATTCAACCAGTCGGGTACATCGACCGCCAATAATGCTTGTACTGTCTCGGGGGTGATGTCTAATCCCGTGATATCGAGATCGTTTAAATGTGGCATCAGACCGATCGGAGTTTCCAAAGCATCAACTTGACCTTTGACTCGTTGATGGATCCACTTCAAGACCCGGCTGTTATCGCCAAAGCCAGGCCACATGAATTGATCATTTTCATCTTTGCGAAACCAGTTGACATAATATAATTTAGGCAGCTTGGCACCTTTGGTTTTTCCCGTGTCGATCCAGTGTTTTAAATAATCCGCGACATGATAGCCGATGAAGGGCAGCATCGCGAAGGGATCGCGTCGTACCTGACCGATTTTATCACTGATAACAGCAGCGGTGATTTCAGAACCCATGATAGCTCCCAGGAAAATGCCGTGGTTCCAGTCAAAACTCTCATGGATCAGTGGAATCGTGGTTTTGCGGCGACCACCGACCAGTAGAGCATCGATCGGAACTCCCTGGGGATCCTCCCAATTGGGAGCAATCGATGGACACTGTGATGCCGGGGCGGTAAATCGTGAGTTGGGATGGGCGGCTTTCTCCTTGCTTGAGGGAGTCCAATCATTGCCCTTCCAATCGATCAGATGATCCGGTGCATCATAACCGATACCTTCCCACCATACTCGGCCATCATCCGTCAAGGCGACATTGGTAAAAATCGTATGACTGGCAACTGAAGCCATAGCATTTGGATTGGAATGTTCTGAGGTGCCGGGGGCAACACCAAAAAAGCCGGCCTCCGGGTTGATGGCATACAGGCGGCCATCTTCACCAAACCGCATCCAGGCGATATCATCGCCTACGGTTTCTACTTTCCAGCCGGGAATGGTAGGGACCAACATGGCCAGGTTTGTTTTGCCACATGCACTCGGGAATGCTGCAGCGACATAACTGACTTCGCCCTCGGGGTCGGTCAATTTGAGGATCAACATGTGTTCAGCCAACCAGCCCTCGTCGCGGGCTTGTGCCGATGCGATCCGCAAGGCCAGACATTTCTTACCCAAGAGGGCATTTCCCCCGTAGCCTGAACCATAACTCCAAATTGTTCTTTCTTCCGGAAAGTGAGATATGTATTTTTGTTCCATCGGGGCACAAGGCCAGGCTACATCTGCCTGTCCCGGTGTTAAGGGAGCCCCGATCGAGTGGAGGCAGGGGATAAATTCACCATCAGTTCCCAGCTCGTCCAAAGCAGCTTGTCCAACCCTGGTCATGATCCGCATGTTGACGGCGACATAGGGACTATCAGTGATTTCGACGCCGATTTTACTCATGGGTGAACCGATCGGGCCCATCGAAAATGGGATGACATACATCGTCCTGCCGGTCATTGAACCACGGTACAGTTCTGTCATGGTCTGCTTCAATTCAACCGGGTCGATCCAGTTATTGGTCGGACCGGCTTCATCGGGCGTCCTGGAAGCGATGTAAGTCCGATCTTCTACCCGGGCAACATCGGATGCATCACTGCGAAACAGGTAGCAACCGGGGTGATACTCCTGGTTCAGCTCGATAGCTGCTCCGGACTTGACCATCTCGTTCAGTAAGGCGTCATTTTCTGATTGAGATCCATTCAACCAGACGACTTTTTCAGGCCTGCATAAAGCTTCGATCTCGTCGACCCAAGTTTGCAATCCTATGTGTTTAGTCATTGATTCTAACCTCCTTGGTGATACCATTAACGTACCATATGGGAGGACGTTTCTCAATCCAAAAAGAAGACATATTACATTACGTGTATAGTAGAGAACTACCATTTTTTCGGTGGTTTTCGGAAATGATGATTGCGTATGTCCTTAATAAAGAAAAAGACCGTGCCTTTGATCGTCTCAGACACCGTCTTGTTGAATCAATATGAATGAAGGATACGACCGGCTAACCGGATCACACTTCGATAGTACCGTCTTTTATCCGCCGGGCCAGGTCGTTAACCTTATCTTCGATCATCTTCGCTGTTTCGATAAAGGCATCATCCGGCAGACCCGTCGGATCATCCAGCCCCCAATCCTCTTCGTGTTTGGACGGCAAAAAGGGGCAGATGACATTGCAGCCCATCTTAATCACGATATCGACTTCGGGAATGTGATCAATCAATTTCGAGGATTGAGTCAGGTTCATATCAACACCGTACAGCTGATTGATGATACGGACGGCGTCCTGATTGATTTCCGGTTTGGTTTCTGTCCCGGCCGAGTAAGCTTCGAAGACATCGGAGGCATTCAGTTTGGCTAAGGTTTCCGCCATTTGCGAGCGGCAGGAATTGTGGACGCAGATAAATGCAACTTTTGGTTTCATGTTGTTTTCCTTTTGATTGGTCCGGTCTAGATTGGAAAAGAATTCCTCCAGGTTTTCCGGAAGCTGGTAAGCGGTTTTTGTTGCCATGGCAAACAAGTCCGGCTTGTTTTGCCCCTCCAATTCCCGACTGATGGCGTCGACGATCAGTCCAACCGGTGGTTCGGTGTATTCCTGACCTTGATAAAGCCATACCCGGCAATCGACACTGCTACCGCAGATATCACCACAGCATTGACAGTCTGATTCTAAAATTGCCGGCTGTATGTCACGGCCGTTGATCCGGATAGTGGGCGAGGATAAGAATTGCTCCTTGATGGCCATGTCTTTACTGGAAATGTGGATTTTGTTCAGCTGGACATCAGTATCTTTCATATCATATATAGCTTTGATTTCTTTCAGAGCCTGAGACAGGTTTTCTTCCGCCCTCAAACAACGATCACATGTTTGATTGTCGAGATAAAGAAAGTCGACCCGAACAGGTTTTTTGATCTGGTTCATCATTGTATTCTTTTTTCTTCTGGCGTTAGATTGAGTGAGTTCAGGCTTTTTTTGTTGCCGGGAACCATGATCTG
>JAAZLX010000107.1 GCA_012799095.1 Tissierellia bacterium | reverse complement strand
GCCATGATCGAATCGATGACCGTGGCCGAAAGAAGAAACCCCAACTTGTTGAATCCCTCGCGCAAACAGAGGATTGCCAAAGGCAGCGGTACATCGATCAATGATGTCAACCGGATGGTCAAACAATTCATGCAGATGCGTAAGATGATGAAACAATTTGGATCAATGACAAAAAAAGGTCGTAATCCGCTGGGCGGACTAAAACTGCCTTTTTAGATAATAATGAAGGAGGTACATTCATGGTAAAAATCAGACTCAAACGAATGGGATCAAAAAAGCGTCCCTTCTACCGGATCGTTGTGGCCGACTCACGTTCGCCCCGCGATGGAAGGTTTATTGAAGAAATCGGTTACTATGATCCCATGGTTGAGCCGGAAGTGATCAAAATCGATTCCGAAAAAGCATTGAAATGGATGAATAATGGGGCTCAGCCGACCGAACGCACCCGTGATTTGTTCAAAAAGAACGGCATACTCGAAGGTTAATTATGATCAGTATGACGGATTTAGTAAGAACGATCATTACTCCATTGGTCGAACATCCTGAAGAAATCCAGGTGAGCGAGACCAGCGATGGAACAGTCATTACCGTCGAAGTCCGGGTGGCCCCCGATGACATGGGACGGGTGATTGGAAAAGGCGGCCGTGTGATCAATGCTGTTCGCACCGTGGTCAAAGCCGCTGCCACAAAACGTAATATCAAAGTATTTGTCGAAGTCTTATGATTGCCATCGGTAAACTGGTCAAAGCGGTCGGTTTAAAAGGTGAAATCAAACTGTATCCATATTCCGACCAACCGTCGTGCTTTGATGGCTGTGAAGTCATTATTGCCGGTAATAGTTACACGTTACATCAGTTTCGTATGCAAAAAAAGATGGGTTATATGAAGTTGGACGGGATCGATCATATCGATCAGACCGAACAACTGATCGACCAGGAAGTCTTTATGAAGCGTGATGACATCGAACTCGATGATGACGAATACCTCATCACCGAATTGATTGGATTGCGTGTTGAAACAGATACAGGGGAAGACCTGGGCCTGGTTCGGGACATCTTAAGTCACTCCGGCAACGACATTTTAGTCGTTCAAGGCGAACAAGAGGTGTTGATACCGATGGTCGATGAATTTGTCAAAGACATCAGTCTGCAACAACATAAAGTTGTTGTCAGCTTGATCGAAGGTATGTGATGAAGTTCACCGTGCTAAGTTTATTTCCCGATTTTTTTAACAGTCTCAATCAGTTTGGAATCATCCGACGGGCTCTGGAGGAAAACAGATTTTCCCTCGATGTCTACAATATCCGTGACTTCTCGACCGACAAACATCGGCGAGTCGACGATTATCCGTATGCCGGCGGCAGCGGGATGGTCATGACGCCTCAGCCCCTGGCAGATGCGCTTGCGGGACGTAAACACGTGATCTATCTCAGTCCCCGGGGTGAGAGACTGACCCAGGACATCGTCCGCGATTTAGCCGGTTATGAAGAACTGACACTGCTTTGCGGCCATTACGAAGGGATCGACCAACGGATCATAGATCGCTATGTCGAAAAGGAAATTTCCATCGGTGACTATGTGTTAAGCGGAGGCGAAATCCCGGCAATGGTACTGATGGATGCCATCATCCGATTGCTGCCCGGCGTGATCACTCAAGACTCACTGACCCATGAATCACATAATCTGTTTCTGCTGGAGTATGATCAATACACCCGGCCGGAAACATTTGACGGCCAGACCGTTCCGGAGATCCTGCTTTCAGGCAATCATGCACTGATTGAAGATTACCGGCTCGAACAGGCCATCCGGCTGACGCTGGAGCGTCGACCGGATTTGATCGAGGAAGGCATCCGCCAAGGAGCCTTTACTTCAAACCAATTAAACCGAATCAATCAACTAAGAGAGGAGGAAAAATCATGAATCAACAAATTATTCGTGACCTCGAAATGGAAAGCATGAAGCCGGAAATCGCCGATTTTAACGTCGGAGATAATGTCCGTGTCCATATCCGGATCACCGAAGGTAAACGCGAACGGATCCAAATCTTCGAAGGTCTGGTCATCAAGCGTCAAGGCGGTGGCATACAAGAGCGCTTTACTGTCCGCAAACTAAGCTATGGCATTGGGGTGGAAAAAACCTTCCCGCTGCATTCACCGATGATTGAAAAGATCGAAGTCGTCCGCACCGGTAAGGTTCGTCGCGCTCGTCTGTTCTACATTCGTGACCGCGTTGGTAAGAGTGCCAAGGTAAAACAAAAAATTACCCGGAGAACCAAATAGGACTGCCCAGGCAGTTCTTTTTGTTAGGAGATATTCATGAACATTCAGTGGTATCCCGGTCACATGAAAAAGACGCGCGAGCTGATCCAACAACACATCAAGCTAGTGGATATCGTTGTGGAACTGCTCGATGCCCGGGCACCCAAAGCAACCATCAACCCTCAATTTGATGATCTAATAGGCCATAAGAAGCGCTTGATCGTTCTCAATAAAGCTGATCTGGCCGACCCTGAGATCACAAAAGAATGGGTGAAGTATTTTGAAACCCAGGGCAAAGCCGTGCTGACTTTTAATGCCAAAACTGATCCGCCCAAGCGGCTGCTTGATGCTATCGCCAATGTCGGATCATTTGTCAATCAGCGCCAACAAGCCAAGGGCCAAAGAGCAAGAGCGATCCGGGCCATGGTCATCGGCATCCCCAATGTCGGAAAAAGTTCTCTGATCAACCGATTGATCGGTCGTAGCAGTGCCAAAACGGGAGACAAACCCGGTGTGACACGAGGCAAACAGTGGCTGCGCTTAAACGGGAATGTCGATCTGTTCGATACCCCGGGGATTTTGTGGCCTAAGTTTGAAGATGACGATCAAGCACTGCGTCTGGCTTTTATCGGCAGTATCAATGACGATATTTTAGACAGGTACAAATTGAGTCGCCATCTGCTTAGCACGATCTGTGAAAATTATGCCACAGCCACTATCAATCGATATGATGTTGCCTGCGGCGAACTCGATGACATGATGGAGGCCATCGGCCGGCGGCGTGGCCTGCTCCTCAAAGGCAACCAAGTCGATTATGACCGTCTGACCCGCATGTTACTCGATGAGTTTCGGGCCGGCCAGTTAGGTAGGATCAGCCTTGAAAGACCTTAACCTTAACCAACTCCGCCAGGGTTACGATTCCGGTGACATATCCTATAGTGACCTGCTTGAATTACTCAAAACCGATTCCCGCAGGGGTCTGATCCAGCTGATCGATTCGATCCGCCGTCAGCGTCAGCGGGAACGAGATATGATTGACCGTCATAACCGTATGATGGAATATGAGAAAGAGTTGCACCGTCAGGGCCGATCATTTGTCGCCGGGCTGGATGAAGTCGGACGTGGCCCCCTGGCCGGTCCCGTAGTTACAGCTGCCGTCATCCTCGACCCGGACAAACCGATCTACGGTCTGAGGGACTCAAAAAAACTGAGTCATAAGCAGCGTGTGATATTAGCTGATGAGATCTACCACAAAGCTATCTGTATCAGTATCGATGAACAACCGGCTGAGATGATCGATCGGATCAATATTCTGCAAGCGACAAAAACATCTATGTTGATGGCGATCAAAGGGTTGAGCCAAGTGCCTGATCATCTGCTGATCGACGCCCTGACGCTGGATTGTCCGATACCGCAAACAGCAATTATCAAAGGTGATGATCAATCTTGCTGCATCTCAGCCGCTTCCATCGTAGCAAAGGTCTATCGCGATCAGCGGATGTATGAATATCATCAGAAATATCCTGAGTACGGCTTTGATCACCACGTCGGTTATGGTACAGCGGAACATATAGCCGCGATCCGTCGGCACGGTCCGTCGCCGATCCACCGTCGATCATTTTTGACAAACTTCTTATAAGGAAACAAACAGACATTACAATCTTCCCGACACCTGTTGCGACTATAATTTTAGCGGAGGTGTCGATGCCGATTTTGTCTGTTTCTCATTATCCCGCTATTTTTTCTCAATTGATCCCCAGGCCTGATGTGTTATATTATGAAGGCCGGCCGGAATTGTTACATAAGCCGGCAGTCACGATCATCGGTTCACGCCATCCCAGCGGCTATGGATTGAGCGTCTGTCAACAATTAGTTGAAAAACTGATTCAACATGATATAGTAATTATCAGCGGTTTTGCCCTAGGAATCGATGTCTGTGCTCACCGTTCGGCCATCGACGGAGGGGGAAAAACCATTGCGGTGCTGGGAAGCGGTCTGGATGTCAGCTATCCCAGAGCACATAATTATTTAAAACAGCCGATCCGTCAGACCGGGTTGCTGTTGACTGAATATCCCGATGGTACCCGACCGAGACCGGAACACTTCCCGAAGCGAAACCGACTGCTGGCCGCTATGGCTGATGAAGTAGTGGTGGTAGAATGCAGGAAAAGAAGTGGCAGCATGATCACCGTTGACTATGCAATCGATCTGGGCGTGCCGGTTCACGCCATCCCGGGACAGATTACATCTCCATTGGCCACCGGTCCAAATCAATTGATCCAGGACGGAGCCAATCCCATTATTGATATTGACTTATTCATTGAAGAATTCTTAAGGAGGATCCATGGCCGATAATCTCGTTATCGTCGAGTCGCCGTCAAAAGCAAAAACAATTGAAAAATTTCTCGGTAAGAGATACAAGGTGATGGCTTCGGTCGGTCATGTCCGCGACCTGCCCAAGAGCAAATTAGGTGTTGATGTCGATAATAATTTCGAACCGCAATACATCACCATCCGTGGAAAAGGTCCCGTGCTAGCCGACTTAAAACGAGAAAAGAAAAAGGCCAAGCGGGTGTTCATCGCGACCGACCCGGATAGGGAAGGGGAAGCGATCGCCTGGCATTTGACCAAAGCACTTGATCTGCCGGAAGATCAACCGATGCGGGTCAAATTCCATGAAATCACCAAACAGGCCGTGACCCAATCGATCAAAACTCCTACCATGATCGATCAGCCTTTGGTCGATTCACAACAGGCCAGACGAATCCTTGATCGTTTGGTCGGATATGAAATATCACCCATCTTATGGCGCAAGGTCATGAAAGGTCTTTCCGCCGGTCGGGTCCAGTCAGTTGCTACCCGCCTGGTTGTCCTGAGAGAACGTGAAATTCAGGCGTTTGAACCCAAAGAGTACTGGCGTTTTCTGATCGATTTTAAAGCCAAAAAGGGTACATTTCAAGCCGAAGTCACCCGGGTCGATGATAAAAAACTGTCTGTCGACAATCAGACCGATGCCGCAACATTGGAAGATCGAATTAAAAAAGCTCACTTTACCATAACAGGTGTGCAGAATCGAGAAAAAAAGCGCCAGCCTTATCCACCTTTTACTACCAGCACCTTACAGCAGGATGCTTCGAGCAAACTGAATTTTTCCCCATCCAAGACCATGATGGTAGCTCAGAAATTATATGAAGGTCTCAAAGTCAAAGAAGGTGTCGTCGGTTTGATCACGTATATGCGTACCGATTCGACTCGCATCAGTGAAGATTCCAGGGCAGCCGCTGCTGATCTGATCAGTCTGACTTACGGAAAACAATACCTCCATCCCAGACAATTCAATAGTAAAAAAAGCGCAATGGATGCCCATGAGGCCATTCGACCAACTGATCCGGGACGCACACCCGATAGCGTAACCAAGTACCTCGGTCGGGATGAGTTCAAACTCTACAGCCTAATCTGGCAGCGGTTTATGGCTTCCCAGATGACTCCGGCCAAATTCAATACCACGACCGTTCTGGCCGAAGGCGATCATATCGTAGCCAGAGCCCGGGGAGATCAGTTGCTGTTCGACGGTTTCCTTAAAGTATACAATCCCGGTCTGGACAAAGATTTGAACCTTCCTGCGGTAGAGCAGGGGGAAGACCTGCATGTCGATAAATTATCGCCGGAACAGAAATTTACTCAGCCTCCCAATCGCTTCACCGAAGCCTCTCTGATCAAAGAGATGGAAGATTTGGGGATAGGCCGTCCCAGTACGTTTGCCCCCACCATGTACACCATTTTGAAGCGGGGATATGTTGTCAAAGAAAAGAAGACTCTGAAACCGACGGAATTAGGTGAAGTCACCAATACCATTCTGGAAGAAAACTTTCTCGAGTTCGTCGAACCCGAATTCACTGCCGAAATGGAAGACAAGTTGGATCACATTTCAGACAACAATGCTCCCTGGCAGAAGGTAGTGAGTCAATACTATGACAAACTTAAACCGCTCGTGAAAAGTGCCGAGGATAATGTCAAAAAATATGATATGTCTGAATTGACCGATATCCCGTGTGATAAATGCGGTAAGCCGATGCTGATCAAAAAAACCATCAAAGGCAACTTTTATGCCTGTAGTGGATATCCTGAATGCAAGAATACCAAACCGATCCTAAAAGAGATCGGCATCAAATGTCCCCAGTGTGAGGATGGTCAGATCGTTGAGCGAAAGACCAGAAAACTCAAGACATTTTATGGTTGTTCTAATTTTCCCGACTGCACCTTTGCCAGCTGGAACAAACCGATCGACCGACCCTGTCCCAAATGCGGTTCACTCCTGGCAGAAGGAACGGGTAAGGTAAGATATCTTATACTTTGTACCAATAAAGACTGTGATTACCAGGAGAAGAAAACCGCTTCCAAGACCAAAAACGAAAAATAAATATTGCGCCATGATCTGAGAGGATAGTGGCGTTTCTTTCGTAGGTTAATATTCCGAAAACAGCCCGGCAGGCAGGCAGCCAATTGCAGCCAATTGCAATCCAATTGCAAGTAAAAGTGCTTGCCGCTTATCCGGTTGTATGATACTATGATTAATGGTAAAAAAACACACCTATCCGATCCCCTTGTGCCAAGTGCGGCGTAGGATAGGGAGGATTAACAAGGAGGAAACATGTCTATTGTTTCAATGAAGAGCCTATTGGAGGCCGGTGTTCATTTCGGACACCAAACCAAACGCTGGAATCCCAAAATGAAGCCGTATATCTATACGGAACGCAACGGGATCTACATCATCGACCTGCAACAATCAGTCAAAATGCTGGAAGATGCTTATGACTTCGTACGGGAACTGGCCGCTCGCGGTGGTAAGATCCTGTATGTCGGTACAAAAAAACAGGCCCGTGAGTCGATCGAGCACGAAGCCAAACGTGCCGGTATGTACTACATCAACCAATCCTGGAAGGGTGGTCTGTTGACCAACTTTGAAACCATCCGCAAGCGGATCGAGTATCTATTCGAGTTGGAACAGATGGAAAAAGATGGCACCTTTGCCTCTTTAACAAAAAAAGAAGTCATGTTGCTGCGTCGCGAACATGAAAAACTTGACAATATCTATAGTGGTATCCGGGATATGGATAAACTACCCGATGCCATGTTTATCATTGACCAGGGCAAAGAACGTCTGGCGATCCATGAAGCCCGTTTACTGGGCATTCCGGTCATCGGCGTCCTGGACACCAACTGTGACCCGGATGATATTGATTTTCCCATCCCGGGCAATGACGATGCTATCCGAGCCATTAAGTTGCTCTCAAGCGTCATTACTGATGCCGTCCTGGAAGGCCGCGCCGGAATCGATTCACTGGATGAAACCGGTGAAGGCCCGGAAGCTGAAGCTTCGGCACCGGTTGGTGAAGAGCAGGCTGAAGAGGATACCCCAAAGGAGGAAGCGTAAATGGCAGTGACCGTAGCAGATATTAAAAAGCTCCGTGAAATGACCGGTGCCGGCATGATGGTTGCCAAAAAAGCACTGGAAGAACATGATGGCAATTTGGATGCCGCTATCAAGGACCTGCGTGAAAAAGGTCTGGCCCAACAGGCCAAACGAAGCAACCGAATCGCCAGTGAAGGGATCATCTCATCCTATGTCCACGGCGGTCGAATAGGCGTCCTGGTCGAAGTCAACTCCGAAACCGACTTTGTTGCCAAGAATGCTGATTTTCAAGAATTCGCCAAGGATATGGCTATGCAGATTGCAGCCAGCGCACCACTGTTCGTCAGTGTTGACGAAGTTCCTCAGGAGCAGATCGACAGCGAAAAAGAAATTCTGCGTCAGCAAGCCCTCAACGAAGGAAAACCGGAAAACATCGTCGACAAGATGGTCGAAGGTCGGATCCGTAAGTATTTTGAAGATGTCGTTTTACTGGAGCAGGCCTTTATTAAAGATCCCGACAAAAAGGTCAAGAATCTGTTAGAAGATATCAACTTTAAAATCGGCGAAAAAATTACTATCCGCCGCTTTGTTCGCTATGAACTAGGTGAGGGTCTTGAAAAGAAGGAAGAAGACTTCGCAGCCGAAGTTGCCAAGCAAATGAAGTAGAGAACACATTGTGTTCTCTTTTTTTTGAAAAGGGGTGAAGAATGAAATACAAACGAATACTACTAAAACTGAGTGGAGAAGCCTTAGCTCCCTCCAGCGGTACCGGTATCGATGATGACATCTTAAACAATATCGCGGGACAGATCGTTGAAATCTACAAAAAGGGTTACGAGATCGCAATCGTCGTCGGAGGCGGGAATTTCTGGCGTGGCCGTTCATCGAAGACCATGGATCGATCGACAGCCGACTATATGGGAATGCTGGCCACCGTGATCAATGGTCTGGCCCTGCAGGATGCGATAGAAAATTATGCCATCCCGACCCGGTGTATGAGCGCGATCGAAATGAACAAAGTTGCCGAACCGTATATCCGGCGCAGGGCAGTAGCCCATCTTGAAAAAAAACGGATCGTCATCTTCAGCGGCGGTACCGGTAACCCGTTCTTTTCCACCGATACAACTGCCGCGCTTCGGGCAGCCGAAATCGAAGCAGAATTGATTTTGTTTGCTAAGACGATCGACGGTGTCTATGATAAAGACCCCAACCTCTATGAAAACGCAATAAAATTTGATAGAATGACATATAAGAATGTGCTCGACCAAGAACTCCAGGTAATGGACCAAACGGCCGCAGCTCTGCTTAAAGACAATGATATCCCCTCGCTTGTTTTCAGTATGAAGGGAGACAATAGTCTGATTCGTGCCTTGGAGAACGACACCATCGGCACCATGATCCGAAAGGAGATCTCATGAAAATCGATGTTCACAAACAAATGGAAGAAAAGATGGTTCGAACGATGGAGTACCTGAAACAGGAGCTCCATAGTCTGCGAACCGGCCGGGCCAATCCGTCTCTGCTAGATCGGATCGTGGTCAATTATTACGGAACAGATACACCACTGAATCAACTGGCGACTGTTTCTGCTCCCGAATCCCGAATGCTGATGATCCAGCCCTATGATAAATCAGCCATGAGTGCGATCGAAAAAGCCATCCTGACATCTGACCTTAGTTTGAATCCGAATAATGACGGGAAAGTCATTCGACTTAATCTGCCCATGTTGACGGAAGAAAATCGTCGCGATTTGACGAAAGTGGCAAAAAAAATCGGGGAAGACCAAAAAGTCGCCATCCGCAATGAGCGGCGTGCCGCCAATGATATCCTGAAAAAGATGGAAAAAGACAAAGAATGTACGGAAGACGAACTGAAACAATATGAAAAGATTGTACAGGAGATCACTGACAAATACATCAAAGAAATTGATGAAACAATCGACGCCAAAACAGTGGAGATCATGGAAGTCTAATGATACCGACTCATGTCGCATTTATCATGGATGGCAATGGCCGCTGGGCGTCTGCCCGGGGAATGAAACGTAATGAAGGCCATCGGGCCGGGACGGAAAATATCCGGGGCATCATCCGCCACTCCAAAAATCTCGGAATCAAATATCTCACGTTTTATGCCTTTAGTGCGGAAAATTTTTCGCGCCCAGTAGAAGAGGTCGGCTTTTTGATGAAATTGATTCCGGAATTTTTTAATCGCGAAATCGTTGAGTTGACCCAAGAAGGGGCTCGGATCCAGATAATTGGAGACATCTCTCAATTTGCAAAGCCGATCCAAATGGTGTTGCGCCAGGCAGAAAAACTGACCCGACAAAACGATACCATCATATTAAACTTCGCCTTGGCCTATGGTGGCCGGCAAGAAATTGTTCAAGCTGTTAACCGGTTGATCGAGTCGGGCAAGAAACAAGTGACTGAGCAGGATTTCTCGGATGCTCTATACACCGGAGGGATGCCCGATCCGGATCTGATCATCCGGACCAGCGGCGAACAGCGGGTGAGTAATTTCTTGCTTTATCAATCGGCTTATAGTGAGTTTTACTTTACTCCCGTCTACTGGCCGGACTTCTCGGTAGACGAATACGATAAAGCCCTGGCTGATTACCATTCCCGCAAACGACGATTTGGAGGACTTGATGCAGACGAGAATCATTAGCGCAATCGTTGCTCTGATCGCTTTTATCGTGGTCTTGTTTCTAGGCCTGGTAGCAATTCGAGTAGCCTTGATATTTTTGACCTTGCTTGGGATTTATGAATTAAAACGTATGATTGGAAATAATTTCAATCTTGATTTTATTGCTACCGCTCTGGTTGTGGCACTGGCGTTCTTTACCGTCCTGGATCAAGCCCTGGCCCTTATCTTTTTATACCTGCTGTTTTGTCTGATCATGTCGATGATTCAAAAGGGGGTCGATTTCCGGGGCTTCATCGGAAATGCCTTCAGTACTGCTTATGTAGCGATCCCGATGTTTTTACTGATGCGGGCCATTCTTTTCAGCCCGGTCAATCTGGCATATTTATTGATATTTATTATTGCCTGGGGAACGGATACGATTGCCTATTTTGCCGGAAGTTTTTTCGGACAACGGCCATTGGCTCCAATCACCAGTCCCAAAAAGACCTGGGAAGGAGCGATCGGCGGAACGATCGGTGCGCTTATATTATCCCTTATTTTTGGACTGTTAGTGCTTGATGGTGTCGACCTGATTGCTTTGGTTGTCTTTTCAATTGTCGGAAGCATTGTCTCCCAATTAGGCGATGTCGCTATTTCCCATCTGAAACGGGCTACCGGTATCAAAGACTCCGGCGTTTTCCTGCCCGGACACGGTGGACTATTGGATCGGTTTGACAGTTTGTTCGCAGTAACGGCTGTTTACTACCTGTTTATCCTTTGGTTATTTTAATCAGGGCTATGGTATAATAACAACATGAAAAAGATCGGCTTACTAGGAGCGACCGGCTCAATTGGAACCCAAACATTAACTATTCTAAGAGAGTTTCAGCATCTGAAACTCTCCTTTTTATCAGTTCATCGTCAGACCGACAAACTGACCGGTTTGATCGATGAATTCCGGCCTGATTTCGTCATCGTGACGGATGAGGCTGCTTTTCAGCGCCTGGGAAAATTGCCTGTGCCCGTCTACGGCCCATCCGACTACATCGGTGCGATCGAACAGTCCGAAGCTGATATCCTGATCAATGCGATCGTCGGTACTGCCGGATTATTGCCTACGATCAAGTGGGTCGAGTGGGGCCGGACATTAGCTCTAGCAAACAAAGAATCTTTGGTGTCGGCCGGTCCTTTGGTAACTGATCTCAGGAAAAAGACCGGTGCCAAGATCGTCCCGATCGATTCAGAACACTCAGCTATCTGGCAATGTCTTCAGGGAAATGATCCGGCTTCGGTCCATAAGATCATCCTGACTGCCAGCGGGGGTGCCTTTCGTGATTTCTCCGGATCCAAAATTGCCGGTTTGACAGCCACGGATGCCCTGAAGCACCCAAACTGGGCGATGGGTCAGAAGATCACGATCGACTCAGCCACCCTGGTCAACAAAGGCCTTGAGGTGATGGAAGCCAAATGGCTGTTTGATCTCAGAACGGATCAGATCGAAGTCCTGATCCACCGTGAAAGCATCATCCATTCGATGGTTGAATATGTCGACGGGGCAATCATGGCCCAGCTCGGTGTCCCTGATATGAAACTGCCGATCCTGTACGCCTTAGAACATCCCAAACGCCGGGAGTCCACCTGGCCCCGCCTGGACTGGTCGACCATATCCGCGCTTCATTTTGAAACACCCGATGTGAACCGTTTCCCCGGGTTGTCACTGGCTTACCGTGCCATGGAACACGGCGGTTCGATGCCGCTGGT
>JAAZLX010000017.1 GCA_012799095.1 Tissierellia bacterium | reverse complement strand
CTCTATCTGATCGGCTTGTCCCTGGCGATAGCGCTTCCAATCGGTATCAGTGCCGCGATCTATCTGAATGAGTATGCCAAAACCAATCGAATCACCCGGGCCATGCGATCATCGATCGAGCTTTTGTCAGGGGTGCCGAGCATTATATTCGGATTGATGGGTGTATCGGTATTGTTTCCGATCACGCAGCTGATGGGCATCCAGACGGTATCGATCATTTTGGGAGCACTGACCATGGCAGTCGTCCTGCTTCCTCTGATCATCCGCCAGACCGAAGAGTCGCTCAAGGTGGTACCGAGCGATCTGCGCTATGCCTCGTTATCCCTGGGAGCCACCCAGACGCAAACGATCTTCAAGGTCGTCTTGCCGAGTGCCCTACCCGGGATCCTGACGGCGTCCCTGCTGAGTATTTCCCGTATCATCGGTGAATCAGCCGCCCTGATCTATACCATGGGTACTTTTATCTCGGATAAACCGCAGCTCGATCAGGGGGCGACTACACTGGCAGTACAGATCTGGTCTCTAATGAGTGGGGAACAGCCCAACTTTGAACTGTCGAGTACAATATCGATCATCATTCTGATGATCGTGCTGTCGCTCAATATCACCGTGAAATTGATTTCATACCGATTGAACAAAAAATGGAGTGTTTCATGAAAGCGTTTGAAGTAACAGACTTAAACCTGTGGTATGGCGATTTCCATGCCTTAAAAGATATCACCATGGACATTAAAAATAATAAGGTATCAGCCTTTATCGGGCCTTCAGGGTGTGGTAAGTCAACGTATTTGCGGGTCCTCAATCGGATGAATGATCTGATCGACGGTACAAAGATCTCCGGCCGGGTGCTGTTTAACGGTCAGGACATCTACGCCCCGGAATCGGATGTCGTGACCCTGCGGACCAAGGTTGGTATGGTGTTTCAAAAGCCCAATCCGTTTCCGATGAGTATTTTCGATAATGTCGCTTATGGGCTGCGGGTACAGGGCATAAAGAATAAAAGCATCCTGAGTGATACCGTGGAAGATTCACTCAAAAAGGCCGCCTTGTGGGACGAGGTCAAAGATCGTCTAAATGACAATGCTCTGCAATTGTCAGGGGGTCAGCAGCAACGACTTTGCATCGCCCGGGCGATCGCCCTGTCCCCGGAAGTGATCCTGATGGATGAACCGACTTCGGCGCTCGACCCGATCGCGACCGGAAAAATAGAAGAACTGATGGGCGAATTGAAAAAGGATTATACCATCGCCATTGTGACACACTCGATGCAGCAGGCGGCCAGAATATCCGATGTGACTGCCTTTTTCCTGATGGGGGATTTGATCGAGATGGGGGCCACCCGTGACATCTTCCACAAACCAAATGATACACGGACCGAAGACTATATCACCGGACGATTCGGTTAGGGGGAATCATGAAACTGAGAGCCAATCTAGACCATCGCATGACAAAGATCGAACATCGATTGATCAAAATGACCTCATTGGTCGAGGAATCGATCGCCCGCAGCATGAAATCTCTGATCGACAATGACGATCAGATGGCCCTAAGTGTAGTGGAGGATGATCGTGTGGTCGATCAGCTGGAGTTAAGCATCGAGAAAAACTGCATCAATGTCATCAGCCTTCAACAGCCCATCGCCACCGACCTGCGCGAAGTCACCGCCGTCCTGAAGATCATTACTGATCTGGAGCGGATCGGGGATTATGCCGTCAATATTGCCAAGATACAGATATCCTTCGCCCGGCCGATGGATGAAGAAGGCCGTTTTCTTGAAAGTATGGGCGATACTGTTCGGGTCATGTTACAAAAAGCCTTGTCGTCATTTATCGATAAAGATCCCGAATTGGCCCGTGAGGCCGCTTTGATGGATCAATTGGTCGACGATTCATATGAAGAGTTCTATAAGCATCAATTGGATCTGTTAAAAAAGGATGACTCATCGACTGGGGATCTGGTGCCTCTTTTGTTTATCGGACGATATCTGGAACGGGTGGGAGACCATATTGTCAACATGTGTGAGCGGATCATCTATATGGTTGAAGGTATTTATGAATATTATTAAGGCACTGACCGATTATCGAAGGCGCTTTCCCGGTGAAGGTGATGTCATCGATCGATTTGAGCGTTTTCTGATCGATCATGATCAGGTAATGGATCGAAATGCCCTGCCGGGTCACATCACAGCCTGTGTCTGGATCCGGTCATATGATCAGACAAAAGTCTTATTGATGAATCATACCAAGTTGGGGAAATGGATCCAACTTGGCGGACATATCGAGCCGGGCGAAACGCCATTGGAGGCAGCCTGGCGGGAAGCCAGGGAAGAGAGTGGACTGACGAGCCTGCGACTGGTGGACCGGGGGATCTATGATCTGGCGATCCATCAATTTCCGGCAATCGGCAATATGCCGGAGCATATCCATTACGACATCCGGTTCTTATTCGAAGCTGACGGTGAGGAAGAACCTCACAATTCACCCGAGTCGGTGGCCGTGAAATGGATCGATCGAGACCGATTGAAAGAGTATACCGACGAACCGTCTGTCATACGACTGGCAGAAAAGGGTTAAGTTTGCAAGAAATTGCAAACTTTTTTATATTCCATCAACTAGTTTGGTATAATGAAATCAGCACAGTTAACGGAGTAATCATGAACTATATTATTACAGTTTTACAAAGCCTCCGCATCACCGATATTCTTGACATCCTGATCGTAGCTTATTTGTTTTATAAGATCTACGGATTGATAAGCTATACCCGGGCAATTCAATTGTTGAAGGGCATCGGTGCGCTTTTGATCTTCTGGCAGCTGTCGGAATATGTCGGATTGCGGATGGTCCACTTTTTCTTGAGAAATGTCCTATCCTTTGGAGCCCTGGCACTGGTTATCATTTTTCACCCTGAACTGCGTCGGGCGCTGGAATACTTAGGGCGCAACAAATTGATCTCACGATCTTTTTTTATCCCGGCTGAAGCAAACAATAGTCAGTTCATCAGTGAGATCATAACAGCAGCCGAAAATCTTTCCAATTCAAAAACCGGTGCTTTGTTGGTGATAGAAGGTGAAACCGGATTAAATGACATTATTGATACCGGAACCGAGATAGATTCTCAGATAAAAAGCACATTGCTTGAAAACATCTTTTTTCCCAAATCCCCGCTGCACGATGGAGCCACCATCATCCGTGATGATCGCATCATAGCTGCGGGTTGCCTGTTGCCGCTAAGTAATGATCGTTCAGTCTCCCGTGATCTCGGGACTCGTCACCGGGCAGCTCTCGGTATGAGTTCGAATTCAGATGCACTGATCATTGTTGTTTCAGAAGAGACCGGTGTCATCAGCGTAGCTCATAACAATGAGTTGGAACGCTATATTTCACTGACCAGGTTAAAGAATATGATCGAAAAATTCACAGCAGATAAAGACAAACGTTTTAGCCGGATCCTGAAGGGAGCAAAAGATGAAGAAGTTCTTTAGTCGAGTGTTCCGGTTGGATTTTCTGAAACATAAACTGCACGTCAAACTGATCTGTTTAATCCTGGCTGTTTTGGCCTGGTTTTATGTCATGGATAATCTTAATCCTGAAGTAACAAACACCTTCACCAATATGCCGGTCGAAATATTGGGCGTAGAACAAATCGAGAATCAGAATTTGATCGTAGGCGAGATTGAAAACGCTGATGTCGATGTATCTCTGACCGGCCCATGGAAAAGAATCATGTCGATGTCAGAACGTGATATCACCCTGACAGCAGCGCTTACCGGATCGACCAAGGGTACGGTGGCGATTCCGATCGAAGTACGCCTGTCTGATTCAACTATATCTGTTGATCTGTCGGAAAAAATCATGCGAGTCGAGCTTGATGCCATCGAAACAGAACCACGCCCGGTAAAAACTCAGCTCACCGGTACACCTCCGGCCGGAGTTGAAATTGGAGAATTGGTCAAGAAACAGTCCGAGGTTTCTGTGACAGGTCCATCCAAACTGTTAAAAACGATCGCATACGTCGATGCAGTCGGTGACATTGGAACGAATCAGACCAGTTTCACCAGTTTTATGCAGTTGACTCCACGAAATGACAAAGACGAGGAAGTTGCCGGGGTCGATGTTGTTGAGGCATTCCTTGAAGTCGAAGTTCCGTTTATTATTACCAAGGAAGTGCCGATCGATCTGGCCTTTACACCCAGCTATGGTGATAAACACAAACTGGTATCACAATCGATCTCGCCCGAAACCGTGATCATTCGGGGAGAAAAAAGTCTGGTCGATAAGATTGAATCCATTCCGACCAGAGAGTATGTCCTGGCCTCATCGACTCCGGTAGAGATCGTCCTACCGTTGATTTTACCGACAGATGTGACGGCTGAAGATGATGAAGTAACCGCCAGTTTTGAAGTTCAGCCGATTGAGTCGCGCACCTTTAATATCCGAGTGACTCAGGTAGAAATACTCAATCAAATGCCCAACTACAAATATGACTTCCAGAATCCGGCTCTGACGATTCAGGTGGAGGTTCGAGACAGTAGGGAAGTCTTGAATGAAGTCGAGGCTTCTGACTTGAAATTGACTATTGATATGACCAATCTTTCGCCCGGCACCTGGACAACACCCATCAAGCTGGAAGGTTTCCCTGTCGGATCTACCGCCAGTGCTAATCCGGGCAGTCTACCGATCGTGATATCAGAGACAACCGGAGAAGAAGATGAAACCGGAAATTGAACTGATTCTGGACTCAACTCATGATGCCATGATCGCGATCGATGTCCATCAGCGAATCACTTTGTTCAATCGGGCGGCGGAACGACTGACAGGTAAAAATGCATCCGATTCAATTGGCAGAGATATTACTGAGGTGGTCGAGAACACTCGACTGCCTTTTGTCATGCAGCATGATGTTCAAGAGTTGAATCGGCGTCAGCAACTGGGAGAGACCGAAATCATCACGAACCGGATGCCGGTCAAAGACGAACAAAACAATGTGATCGGCGCAATCGCTGTGTTTCGTGATGTGGGAGAATTGTCCCGGCTGTCGGCTGAAGTAACCGATTTGAGTCATACTATCGAGACCCTGCAATCATTATTTGATGCTATTCAGGATGCCATCAGTGTGGTTGATGCCAAAGGCAATCTTTTGCTGGTAAATGAACATTACAAAAAGTTGACCGGAGTAAGTTCCAGCCGCGGCATGATCGATTCCTTGGGTGAGGGGAGTCTGCATAAGCGGGTACTATCGACCGGTCAGGTCGTCAAATCAGTCCAAAAGTATATCGGCATCCTGGACAAGCATGTAATCATCGACTGTGCTCCGCTCAAGGTCGGATCGAAAATTATCGGCTCAGCTGCAGTGATCCATGATTTCAGTGAAATAACCAAATTGAGTTCTGACCTCGATCAGGCCAAATCGATCATCCGAAATCTGGAAGCAAAGTACACCTTTGACGATATTCTGGGACGACACCCTAAAATACAAGATGCGGTCGACAAAGCGAAACTTGCCGCCACCACCAATGCGACCCTGCTGTTAAGAGGGGAAAGTGGTACCGGTAAAGAGTTGTTTGCTCATGCCATCCACAATGCCTCTGAGCGAAAATATCATCAGTTTATTCGGGTCAACTGCGCAGCGATCAACCCCAACCTGCTGGAAAGCGAACTGTTCGGTTATGTGGAAGGCTCCTTTACCGGAGCCAAGAAAGGCGGGCATGTCGGATTCTTTCAACAAGCTCATCGGGGAACGATTTTTCTTGATGAAATTGGCGAAATCGATCTTAACACCCAGGCTAAGCTGTTGCGTGTCCTTCAGGAAAAGGAGATCCAGCCGGTCGGGTCCTCTAAAACCATCGCCGTCGATCTCCGGATCATATCAGCTACCAATGCCGATCTGGAACAATTGATCAGAGCCGGGAAGTTCCGGGAAGATCTGTATTATCGTCTCAATGTGTTCCCGATCTATCTGCCTTCCCTGGACGAACGACCGGACGATATCGAGATCCTGGCGTTGGAGCTGATGCATAAGTTGAATCGGGAATACGGCAAAGTGGCTGAGTCGATTTCACCCGAGGCACTATTCGAAATGAAGCGCTACGACTGGCCGGGGAATGTCAGGGAGTTGGAAAACTGTATCGCCCGGGCAATGATCAATATGAAAATCGGAGAACGGGTGATTGAAGAACGGCATTTGCCGGTCTTGAGTAATACTACCGTTCAGGTGACCAGTCGACCGGTGATCAGTCGGGAGAATTGTATGCCCCTGAAGGCCTTTTTAGCCCATCAGGAAAAAGAATACATTGAACAGGTCTTGGCCCAAAACGATAATAACAAGACAAAGACAGCTAAGGTGTTGGGCATTTCCATTCGCAGCCTGTACTATAAGATCGATGGCACGAAATGAAACGATTTCAGATCAACATATCACCATACTGACTCGAAAGGAAAACTTGCATGATAAGACAGGCAATAGATGCCCTGACGGATCACTATCAGGCCCTGGGACTGTTATCACCCCATGATAGGGAATATTGTCGCAACCGGGCGTTTCGTTTGTTACAAGAACCCCCTCAGGCTTATCGCCCGCCTCAGCTCGGTCGAAAAGATGCCTTAAATACATTGCTCCTGGCGGCTAGAGACAAAAAACTACTGGCCGGTGAAGGTATCGCCTTTGAAGATGACTTTATGGCCAAATTGACCGATGTATTTATGCCTCGACCGGGAGAATACCAGGAGTGGATCGGGGATCTGCTCGAGCGTTCTCCCGAAGCAGCGACTGAAAAGATGTATCAGGTGGCAATAGAAACCGAGTACATCAAACTTGAGCGAGTTCAGCAAAACATACATCATCGCTATCTGGCTGACTATGGTGCGGTCGAGATAACGATCAACTTATCCAAACCTGAAAAATCCCCGGAAGAGATACGACTAAGCCAGGCGGCCGGCTCTGATTATCCGGCCTGTTTGTTGTGCAAAGAAAATGTCGGTCTGTCTGAGGTGCCGAATCCGGCGCGAAGCCATCACCGATTGTTTCAAATCGAACTGAATGGTGAGGATTATTTTTTTCAATATTCCCCGTATTCCTATTTTAATGAGCATTGCATCGTGTTTTCAAAACAACATGAACCGATGGAGATCGATGGCCGTGTGATCGACCGCTTTTTAGATTTTGTCGATATCTTTCCTCATTATTTTATTTCAGCCAACGCGGAGTTACCGATCGTCGGCGGTTCTATTCTGACGCATGATCACTACCAGGGAGGCCGGGCAAACTTTCCGATCGATTCCGCCCGTTCGAGTTTGATCTACCAGTCAAAAGAACTGACAGTAGCCAAATTGGATTGGCCTATCAGTGCAGTCCGGATAGAAGGTGACAGACAGGCCGTGGCACAGGCTGCCAAAAAGCTGATTAATAGTTGGCGCAGTTATTCCAATCCAAAGCTCGGGATCCTGGCTCAAACCGATGATATTCACAATACCGTCAACTTGATGGCCCGAAAACCGGGGCGTTATCAAGTCATCCTGATGTTTCGAAACAATCGGACGGATGCTGACAACCCGGATGGTATTTTCCACACCAACCCCGTGTGGCAGGTAGTCAAGCGGGAAAACATCGGCATCATTGAGGTCATGGGACTGGCCATTCTACCGGCCAGGTTGATGAATGAAATGGGTCAGTTTGATCAATTACCGGAATATCAAAAGTGGTTGACAGCAGTACCGCAGGCCGATCCTCTGGACCAACTCGGTTATACCTTCAGTCAAATTCTGAAAGACTGTGGCGTGTTTAAACCGGATCAAGAGTCACAGGCTGCCTTTGAAGCATTTGTTACCGGCAGCTTAACCGGGTCGGAATCAGAATAAAGTTGTCAGATAGGTTTCCCGGGTATAAATAAAGCGACTGATGATAAACTGATGATGTTGACGATGGTTAAGATCATCAGTTTTGATCCTTTGACCAATTCGGCTGTGTAAATACAGCTTTTCAGGAGTGAATATGAAAACGATCTATTTAGCCGGTGGATGCTTTTGGGGCGTGGAAGATTATTTCCAGCGAACCTACGGGGTGATCGATGTCATTTCGGGCTACGCCAATGGAACAACCGCCCAACCGACTTATGAAGATGTTTGTTATGGCGGAACAGATCATGCTGAGACAGTGAAGATAAGCTATGATCCCGAAAGGATATCACTGGAATATTTATTGTACCGCTATATGTCGATCATCGATCCGACAAGTCTAAACCGTCAGGGCAATGATGTCGGCCGGCAATACCGGACCGGTATCTACTATGAGACAGATGATGATAAGGTAGTGGCTGAGCGTGTGCTTGAAAACACGGCCAAACACTATTCTCGACCCCTGGTGGTGGAACTGGAACCGCTTGATCATTTTTATGACGCCGAAACGTATCATCAAAACTATCTGGTCAAAAACCCAAATGGGTATTGTCACATCAGTGAAAATCCGGATGAAGTGTTTATCCCGGCCGATTTGTATCAGCCCGGTGATGTTGAATTGAGCAAAACAGCGATCCAGGTGGCATATCATCAGGGGACGGAAGCACCGTTTTCGCATCCATACTACAATCAGACCGAACCCGGCATCTATGTTGATATCGTCTCGGGAGAACCCCTGTTTTCTTCATGTGACAAGTTTGATTCGCAGTGTGGCTGGGCCAGTTTTGTGAAGCCGATTGCTCCCGAGGTTGTAACAAATCATTCAGACAAGTCTCATGGCATGAATCGGGTCGAGATCCGATCCAGAGTAGCAGACATCCATCTTGGGCATGTGTTTGAAGATGGTCCGGTCGATCGGGGAGGATTACGCTATTGTATCAATGGTGCGGTCCTGCGGTTTATTCCCCAAACAGACATGGATCAAGCCGGATACGGTTACCTGCAATCCACATTAAACTGCAAATAATTGCAGGAATTGCTCGCTCTGCAATATATTGCATGCATCAAGCTGCAATCTGATAGACAGCGCCTGAAAAAGCGCTGTTTTTTTTGGCATCGGATTTGCTATAATATGAGTTGGAGGTGTCAATGGGAAAACGAATGCTGGTGATCAATCCCGGCTCAACATCGACTAAAGTCAGTTATTTTGTCGATCGCACAGCCGTCCATGCCGTGACGATCAATCACGATCCAACAGATCTGGAACACTTTGAATACGTTGCCGATCAATTTGATTATCGCAAAACTGCTATATTAGAGTGGTTTGAGGGGTTAGACCTGCCAAACCATGAACTTGAAGCTGTTGTCGGCCGGGGAGGCATCCTGCGACCGATACCCAGCGGTACATATTTAGTCAGTCCGGACATGTTGCAAGACCTGCAATCGATTGTCCGGGGAGAACATGCTTCCAATCTGGGTGCTTTGATCGCTCAGGCGATCGCTGACGAAAAAGGTATCCATGCCTATATTGTCGATCCGGTAGCGGTCGATGAATTTCATGACGTGGCCCGGATTTCCGGTCTCAAGGAAATCACTCGGCAGTCCTTAGGACATGCCTTGAATGTAAGGGCGACGTCTATTCGTTATGCCAAGGATATTGAGAAGTCGTTTGATTCGTTAAACCTGATCGTTGCTCATATCGGCGGCGGCATCAGTGTCGTGGCGATCGAACAGGGAAAAATGATCGACATGAACAATGGCAATGAGATGGGCCCGTTTTCACCCGAGCGGACAGGTGGCCTGCCGGTCTGGCCCTTGGCTCAACTGATCTTTCAGGGTCGGTTTAAAAACTTTAATGAATGCAAACAGTGGCTCCGGGGAAAAGGCGGTCTGGTAGCCTATCTCGGGACCAATGATATGCGTCTGGTCAATCAAAAAATCGATCAAGGGGATGACTATGCCCGTTTGATCACTGAGGCAATGGCTTATCAGATCGGTAAAGAAATCGGTCTGGCGGCCACCGTATTGTCCGGTCAAGTAGATGCGATTTTACTGACCGGCGGTGTGGCGCATAACAACCGGATAACAGACTACATTACGGACATGGTCCAATGGATCGCTCCCGTCCGGATCTATCCGGGGGAAGATGAAATGGAATCACTTGCCCTGGGAACGCTCAGGGTACTAAACGGAGAAGAAACTGCAAAAGACTATGCAACGGAGGTCCATGCGTGATTACAACCTTTGAACAGGTCCTGCAAGCTGCGGCTGCACTGGATGACAAAAAACTGGCTGTCTGTAAAGCTGAAAATGAAGAGGTGCTGCAGGCGGTCGAGATGGCCAGGAAGGCCGGGATCGCCAGTAGTATATTGGTCGGTGATGAAAACAAAATCAAGTCACTCTTAAACCAACTCGGATTTGACTCGTCCAACTATGAATATGTTCACTCAACTGATGATGAGATGACTGCCACAGAAGCTGTCAAATTGGTATCCGGTGAAAAAGCCGATGTCTTGATGAAAGGTGTCATCGATACCGCAACCATCCTGAAAGCCGTCCTGAATAAAGAATATGGACTGAGACAAAGCAAGGTCATCAGCCATGTCGCTTTGTTCAGTTTGGACAGTTATTACAAAATGCTGTTGGTGACTGATGCCGCCATGAACATTGCGCCAGATGTCGATGCCAAAGAATTGATCATCCGAAATTCACTTCATGTCACCCGGGCACTTGGGATCGAGACGGCCAAGGTGGCAGTTGTCTGTGCCAACGAAAAGGTATCCGATAAAATGCCGGCTACGCTCGATGCCCGGGAGCTGAAAAACAGGCCGATCACCGGGGCAATGGTCGACGGACCGTTAGCTTTGGATAATGCCGTCAGCAAAGATGCTGCCCGTATCAAAGGCATCGAATCTCCCGTCGCCGGTGATGCCGATATCCTGTTGATGCCTGACATTGAGGCAGGAAATATTTTATACAAATCACTTGGCTTTTTAGCCAAAAGCAAAGGTGCCGGCATTGTCGTAGGAGCACGCCGTCCCATCGTGCTGACCAGTCGGGCGGATGAAGAAGAAGCCAAACTAAATTCGAT
>JAAZLX010000106.1 GCA_012799095.1 Tissierellia bacterium | reverse complement strand
TGGCGGACAAGACGGTCTGAAGATCTATCGCCGGATCATCCCGCAGGCGAAAGATTTTTTGAATGACAACGGAACCCTGTTGATGGAGATCGGCTATGATCAGGCCAAAGCGATCAGACAATTGCTTGAACAAAATCAATACAGTGACATAGAAATAGGGAAAGACTTATCCGGCTTTGACCGGGTGGTGAAAGCCATATACAGGAGACAATCATGATTGACAAACTTGATGCCCTGGTCGAAAAATATCATGACCTCGGGTTAAAGATGGGCGACCAGGAAATTATCAACGACAATAAAAAATGGCAATCGATTGTGATCGAACACAATGAATTGACACCCATTATAGAAGCTTATACCCGGTATAAGGAAATTTTGGCTGCCCAAAAGGGCGCTCAGGAGATCCTTGACACGACCGGTGATAAAGAGATGGAAGAAATGGCTTACCTTGAGATCGGTGAGCTGAAGGAACAGGAAGAAGCCACCTTTCACGAGCTGCAAAAGCTGCTGATCCCGACCGATCCCAATGACAAGAAAAACGTTATCATTGAGATTCGAGCCGGCGCAGGTGGAGATGAAGCCGGTCTGTTTGCTTCTGAACTGATGCGAATGTATCTGCGGTATGCCGAATCCCGCCGCTGGAAGACCGAGATGATCGAAATCTCTGAAACCGGTGTCGGTGGTATCAAGGAAGCTTCCTTTATCATCAAAGGTAACGGGGCCTATTCCCGTTTGAAGTTTGAGTCGGGTACCCACCGGGTCCAGCGCGTTCCGGCAACGGAAAGCGGCGGACGGATCCATACTTCGACCGCTACTGTTGCGGTCCTGCCTGAAGTCGATGAGGTCGAGATCGACATCAGCCCGAATGACATTCGGGTGGATGTTTTCCGTTCGGGCGGTCATGGTGGCCAATCGGTCAATACGACGGACTCAGCCGTTCGTGTCACCCACCTGCCAAGCGGCATTGTGGCTACCTGTCAGGATGGAAAAAGTCAGCAAATGAACAAAGAACAAGCCATGCGCGTGCTACGGGCCAGGCTTTATGAAAAAGCTCTGACCGAACAAACTGATGCGATTGCCTCACAGAGACGACTCCAGATCGGGACCGGGGATCGCTCAGCTAAAATCAGGACGTATAATTTTCCGCAAAGCCGGATCACAGATCATCGGATCCATATGACCACCCATCAGTTGGAAAGTTTCCTGCTGGGGGATATCGATGAGATGGTCGATGCATTGATCACGTATCATCAGGCAGAAGCCCTTCAGGAGATTGAAAGCTAATGACCCAGTTGCTTGATCGGACGGAAATATCGCGGGCGATTGAGATCCTGGAATCCGGTGGAACGGTTATTTTTCCGACCGAGACGGTTTACGGTCTTGGTGCCAGAATCGATGACCCCAAAGCCATTGAGAAAATTTTTGCTGCCAAGGGTCGTCCCCAGGACAACCCGTTGATTGTTCATATTGGATCGATCAGCCAAGTTGATGACTTGGCTTTTGACATTCCCGAGGTAGCACGAAAGCTGATGCAGGCCTTCTGGCCCGGACCCTTGACTCTCGGTCTGAAGAAGACGGACTTTGTCAGCGATCAGGTCAGTGCAGGTCTTGCGACAGTTGGTGTCAGAATGCCGTCACATCCGGTTGCCAGAGAGATCCTCGGGAGTGGTCTGTTTATTGCCGCCCCGAGTGCCAATCCGTCGGGGTCACCGTCACCGACCAGAGAAGATCATGTCAAAGAGATGATCGGTAAAGTCGATGCGATCGTGTTAGCGGGCGAGTGTTCTGTCGGATTGGAGAGTACATTTCTCGATCTGACAAGCGATCCGCCGAGAATCCTGCGACCGGGAGCGGTGTCGTATGAAGACCTGGTGCCCCATATACCCGATGTCGTCATCTACCGCGGAACCGATAAGTCGGCATCACCCGGAACAAGGTATCGTCATTATGCACCAAATACACCGGTTTTTTTGATCAAAGGTAGATTGCCGTTATTTGAGGTATTTATG
>JAAZLX010000105.1 GCA_012799095.1 Tissierellia bacterium | reverse complement strand
TTGTTTGACCGGTTTGGCTTTGATCTCCAGGCCAAGCCTTCGCGCTCGACCATATCAGCTGCCGTACCGTTACTGCCGGCTTATCTCGTCCCGCTGTTTGTCGAAGACTTAAGCTTTGCCCGTGTCATCCTTCATCCTTTATTTGTTGGCTCGATCATCATGTTGGGATCGATCAGTTTGCTCACGATCGTTCGCTCGAAGGCTTTTGTCCGAATATCCAACATAAAAATCAATCTGCTCGATATCCGAAAACGGGTAGCTGATGCCAGCAATGTCCGTATGATGTCCGGTCGGGTCCGGGATCAGGACATTATCTTGGATGTCGCTCCGGAAAAGCTGGACGGATTACGCGATTATACCTATCTTCACCGGATTTTCTTTGAGCGATACCGTCCGACTCTGCAACGCAACATGCGTTTACGCATTGGGGGCTATCTGCTGGCTTTTGTCGCTGCCACCATCGCCGGGTTGTTATTCCGCGACAGCATCCGGCAATATTTTCCCGCCATCGCCACCGGATTGATCCAGTTTAGTTTTTATTACTTTTACTTTATCGGCTCGTATGGTGAACGCTTCACCAAGATCCTGTTCGTCAATATGGACTATCATCTGCTTCCCTATTCATTTTTCCGTGAACCGGAAGCTGTTACCAAGAGTCTGGCGATCCGATTCAACAAACTGCTTGAGCTCGGTCTAGTGCCTACCCTAGTGTTGTCCGGACTGTTCAGCCTGTGGGCAGTCATTTTTACCGGGATCCAATTCTGGCAAAATATCATCATGGTCAATGCTGTGTTCATTATCCTGACCTTGTTTTTCAACCTGCACCACCTGATCATCTACCATACCTTCCAACCGTATAACCGAAACATGGAGGTCAAAAGTCCTCTGACAACGGTGATCAACCTGGTCATCTATGTGATAACTTTTACCATGTGGCGCACCACCAATCTGCCGACCGTTGTCTACTTGATCGTCCTGGTGGTCATGATCATCTATGTGATCGGCGGTATCCAGTTGATGAAACGATTGGCCCCGAAAAATTTCAAAATGAAAACCTAATGACAAGATCCTCACTGCACAGGCAATGAGGATCTTTTTTTACATTGTTTATAGACTATGGTGATGCCAGACCCCGGACCTCGGCTTCGGCCTGAGTCAGGCGTAGATACCGCGGTTCAATATTTTCGGTGAAATCGCCGGCTAAGTAGGCCTGGATCGCTCCTTTGGCATAATGATCATTTTCGATCACAGCTACACCTGCCCTGTGCCCAAACTCATCGACTTCTTCCCCGGTAAAAATCACCTCGTGATGTTTGATGTGAGCCAATAGATCCTCAAACGGCAGGTTGGTTTCTTCCAATTCAAACTGACCGTAACAGGCAGCATAGACCCTGTCGCGTCTGGCATCGATCAATGGGCAGACCGTTGAATGATCGAGAAAGCTCCTGGCCCGGAGACTGGAAACACCGTAGACCGGAATATCCAGGGCACTGGCCAGCCCAAGCGCGGTCGATATACCGATCCGGATACCGGTAAATGACCCCGGTCCCAGACTGACGACGATCGCTTCGACCTGTGAGATGGTGCTGTCGGCCCGGCTCAAAATATCATCGATCATCGGCATGAGTTGACTGGCATGACCATGAGGTGCCGGATCAGTTTGCTCCAAAATCTCACCCTCACAATAGAGCGCGACACTGCAGTATTTGGTTGCGCTGTCAAAGGCTAATATCAAACGTATCCTCCCATTCAAACACCCGTTCATCGTCTTCAAACCGGATCGTTATTCTCAATGCATCCTTGGGCAGTAGATGTTCGGCCACCTTGGGCCACTCGATCAGAAGATGTTCCGCCTCAAGATAATCATCAAACCCGATCTGGACCAGTTCTTCTTCATCCTCGATCCGGTAGAGGTCCATGTGGACAAACGAGACCGGCCGGTCGTACTGCTTGACGATCGAAAACGTTGGCGATGTGATCGGTTCGGTGATCCCGAGGGCCTGGGCAAAAAACCGGGTAAAGGTCGTTTTACCGGCACCCAAATCACCCTCCAAAAGAATGATCGGTGGTTTTTTTTCGGCCAAAGCCCGGGCTAATTTATTTGTGTCTTCGATACTTTTACTACGATATTGCATAGGCCTACTTCATAAATAAATGGTAGATTGTTACCAGTAATGCGATGTGACCGGGATAAAACCAGTATGCCAGCCACTTGTTCATCTTCCAACGGCCGCTGTATTGCTGAGCCAACGAGATGGCCGGCAAGGCAAACAGGGCATTGTTCTGACTCCAGAGGCCGGAAAAGCTGAGATAGGTCGGTGCTGCCAGCTGATAGTAGCGAAAAATATCCTTACCATTGAACCAGGCCCGAAAGAAGTTGCCCTCCGGAGTGGCCCATTGGACAAAATAGCGATAAGGATAAAACCAGCTCAAGGCGATAAAACTGATGACCAGTCCGGGCCATTTCTGATCGAACCAATAAAACATCAGACTGAGCAGGATACCATAAGCCCCATAGGGAAGACTGAGGTCCGGAAAATAATACATCAATACCTCAGGTACAAAGGCCAGCAACAGACTGAGGCTGATAAAGACCGGCTTTAACCAGACCTTATCGGTCTGTTTGGCCTGTTCCAATACCACCAGAACCAGTCCGGCATAGAGCAGCATCGGTATCTGATTGACCTGCCACAGGTCAAGCTCCGAGCCCTGATTGAGCCAGACAAACGGCACCTGAGAAATCACACCAAACAAAAGCAGACGGCTGAAGTATTTCTTTCGGGAGCTGGTGTAAATGAATCCCTGGGCCAAAAAGAAAGCAAACAGCGGAAAAGCCAGCCGACCGATCTGTCGAAACCAATCCTGTTCCGGAAAGAACAACAGTCCGATATGATCGATCAGCATGCTCAGCATGGCAATGGCTTTTAGGATATCCAGCTGTTTCGTTCTCATGGTCTGCGATATACGATCTCCCCATCGATCATGGACCAGATGACTTCTTGTTGCACATCGAGCGGATCACCGCTCCACAGGACCATGTCGGCATCTTTGCCGACGGCAATCGAACCGATCCGGTCGGCCACTCCCAAAATCTCTGCCGGGTTGATCGTCAGGGCTTTTAAAGCATCATAATGATCCATTCCCACTTTGACACAATAGGCTGCTGCCATGTTTAGGTGTTCGATCGGGATGACCGGATGATCGGTCATGATAGCCACCTGGATCCCGGCTTCAGTCAATACCTTGGCGGTTTCAAATGATTTATGCTCCAGTTCAACTTTTGACCGGGTACCGAAGCTGGGGCCAACGATACAGCCGACTTGTTCTTTTTTCAAGTCTTCCACCATCATGTGACCTTCTGTTACGTGATCGAGTGTCAGCTTGAGATCAAATTCTTTAGCGATCCGTATGGCAGTATAGATGTCATCCACCCGATGGGCATGGGCTTTGAGCGGTATCTTCTTTTCAAACACCGGGATCAATGCTTCCATTTGAAAATCAAACTTAGGCCGGTCTTCGACCTTTTTTGACTGTTTCTTTTCATAGTAATCTTTGGCTTTATACAGCACTTGACGTAATTCAGCGGCTGTTGCCATCCGGGTAGAAGGCGAAACATTCTTGGCCGAGTATACCCGTTTCGGATTTTCTCCAAAAGCGATCTTCATCGCGGCAGGTTCCATCAGGATCATGTCATCGATCCGGCCGCCGTGAGTCTTGATGGTGGCAAAGGTGCCTCCCATGACATTGGCGCTGCCGGGTCCGGTCGATACAGCTAATACTCCCCCGCTTAAGGCGTCCTGAAAATTACGATCCCGTGGATTGATACCGTCGATCGCCCGCAATTCAGGTTTGATCGGTCCGGTCATCTCATTTCCGTCGGCACCTTCAAAGCCGATCGCGTCTTCCCATAGACCCAGGTGGCAGTGAGCATCAATGAAGCCGGGTAATAGGATCGCTCCCTCGGCATCGATCACCTCAGCTTTTTTGCTGGTGATTTTTCCAAGCTTTTTGATTTTTCCGTTTTCGATCAAGACATCGATCGTTTGATAGTCCTCATTGGCTTGTTCCATGGTAAGTACCCGGGCGTTTTTAATCAGTGTCATGCGGTCTTCTCCTTCTTGGTTCGTTTGGTCAGTGATAAGATCAGTCCCAGGGCAATCGATAACATGGCCGCCACCAGTACTCGGTAAGTCGGTGGTAATAAAAATGTCATCGTATGGGCCGGTATCCAAAACAGCGGCACGGTTTTGCCCAGGATAAAGCTATAAAAATGCGTCCAGTCGATTGCTCCAATAGCAGCCTTGATACCTGTTTTCCCTTCAGCCCGTCGCTCGAGCACTTTATCACTGATGCGATGAGCTGCCATAAAGGCCGGGGCAAAGGTCAGGTTCATCGAAGCTGAAGTGATCAGCGCATGCCAGAACCGACCTGCCTGAGGCAGCAGTCCGGCCTCCATCAGGGCACTGACTCCTCCGGAGTAGAGACTGAAGGTATAGACGACCATCAGTCCGACGATTCCCCAGATGATCGCCCGGATCAAAAGATAAGGTGGCATGGCATAGTCTCCCCGGTTAAGCCGGATAGCAAACAATTCACCCAGTGTCGCCAGAACAAAAAACTTGGCAAAACCCATCAGGTAGGGGTGATTGGTCGTCCAGGCGGAAAAGGTCGGTGCAGTCCAGGGAGAGAGCATCAGCAATAATACCACTGCCAATGCCAGCAACCAGTAGAGGTCGTGTTTCTTCATTTCTTTTCCTTGAGGTAGGCCTGTATAAAAGGACCGATATCTCCATCAAGCACAGCATCGACATTGCCGGTTTCTTCGCTCGTCCGGTGGTCCTTGACCATGTTGTAGGGGTGGAGAACATAACTGCGGATCTGTGAACCCCAGGTGTTATCGGCTGCTTCTCCTTTGATGCCCTCGAGTTTTTCGGCTTCTTGTTTTAAGTGAAGCTCATACAGCTTCGACTGGAGCACCCGCATGGCAAAGTTTTTATTGTCCAATTGGGAGCGTTCGTTTTGACATGATACTACGATACCGGTCGGCAGATGGGTGATACGGACAGCTGAGTCGGTCGTGTTGACCGATTGACCACCATGACCGCCGCTGCGGAAGGTATCAATTTTTAAATCATCATCCGAAATGTCGACCTCGACATCCTTGTCGACCTCAGGCATGACTTCGACCGCGGCAAAGGAAGTCTGGCGCTTGCCGGACGTATTGTAGGGCGAGATCCGAACCAGACGGTGAACGCCGTGTTCTGCCTGAAGCATGCCGTAAGCAAACTCTCCCTCGACTTCGATCGTGACATGCTTGATCCCGGCTTCGCTGTCCTGGTTGATGTCCAGGATGTGTGATTTCCAACCCTGGGTGTCAAAATAGCGCAGATACATCCGCATCAACATCTCAGCCCAGTCCTGAGCATCGAGCCCGCCGGTACCGGCCTGGATCGAGACAAAGGCATTGGAAGCATCATATTCGCCTGACAATAAGGTGTCGACTTCCAGGATGGACAGTTTTTCTTCCATCTCCCGAAATAGCCCCTCACCTTCACCGCCGGCTTCACCGATTTCGTTGAGCTCACAGACGAGTTGACAGTTTTCGATCAGATCGTCCATCTGATCAATGTCTTGCATTCGCCGCATCAGCAGCTTATTTTCCCGTTGGACGGCAGCCGCTTTTTCATTATCATCCCAAAAACCGGCTTCCATCATCTTTTTTTCCAGCTCGTGTAATCGCTTAGTCACGCCAGCCGGGTCAAAGAGACTCCTTAATGGCGGACCATCGGTTTTGCGCTTCGGGCAATTTTACCCGACATAGTTCATTCAACATAGTGACCTACCTTTCGCTCATCATTGTAGCACTTGGATTTTTGTTTATCGAAACTCAAAACAGAGCTTTTTCTATGCATTTTTTCCATGACAGTGTTTATATTTTTTACCGCTGCCACAGGGGCAGGGATCATTTCGCCCGACTTTGGGCTGAGTCCTGACCGACTGTCGCTGCGGCTCACCGGGGCCGACTTCATCGGTGATCTCGGCAACGGCTGTTCGTTTGATCGGTTCTTTTTTGATCCGGGCATTGAACATATATTTGACGGTTTCTTCGGTGATGGAATGGACCATTTCTTCATACATTTCAAAGCCTTCGGTCTGGTAGGCCCGAACCGGATCGATCTGTCCGATCGCCCGCAGGCCAATGCCTTGCTTCAGCTGGTCCATCGCATCGATGTGTTCGATCCAGTGGTTGTCGACCGAATGAAGCAGGACATAACGTTCCAGTTCACGCATCTGTTCACTGCCGAATTCTGTTTCTTTGGCATCATAAGCCTGATGGGCGATTTCCTGCAGGGTACGGATCATGTCGTCTTTGTCCAGATCGTTTGTGTCCTCAAACGGATTGTCGTCCAGAAACAGTGTCTGCAGATAGCGTACCAGGCCATCGATATCCCAGTCTTCGCTGTAGCGACTGTCGGCGGTGTATTGCTGAACTGCACCGGCAATTTGTTCATCGATCATGTTCAGGATGTGTTCGCGTAAGTTGTCGTTTTCCAGGACCCGGTTTCTTTCGGCATAAATGAATTTTCTCTGTTCATTCATGACCTGGTCATATTGTAAAACGTAGCGCCGGGTACCGTAATGGTTACCTTCGACTTTTTTCTGTGCGCTCTCGATCTGCTTTGTCAGGATATTGTGCTGCAGAGGGACATTTTCATCCATGCCCAGACGTATCATCTGATCGGCAATACCTTCTTTCATAAAGATCCGCAGCAGATCATCCTCGAGTGACAGGAAGAACTGGGATGAACCGGGGTCACCTTGACGTCCGGAACGACCGCGTAGCTGCAAGTCGATCCGTCGGGCTTCATGGCGCTCGGTCCCGAGGACATGGAGTCCTCCGGCGGCCCGCACGCGCTCTGCTTCTTCGTCTACCTGGGCTTCGATCGGTCCCTTGATTTCTTCGATTTTTGCCTTGGCTTCGATCACTTCTGGATCGTCATAATCAAGTGGGCTCCAGGCTTTGTCGATGACGTCTTCTTCATAGCCCAGCTTGCGTAATTCTTTTTTGATCAAAAATTCGACATTACCCCCGAGCATGATGTCGGTACCCCGACCGGCCATGTTGGTGGCAATAGTTACTGCACCAAACCGTCCTGCCTGAGCCACGATTTCAGCTTCTTTGGCGTGATGCTTGGCGTTTAGGACTTCATGTTTGATCCCACGGCGGCGTAACAGCTGACTTAACAGCTCGGATACTTCGATCGAGATCGTTCCGACAAGCAGCGGTTGTCCCGTGGCATGGCGTTGGATGATCTCTTCGACGATGGCCTTAAATTTAAACTCTATCTTGGAATAGACGACATCGGGTAAGTCCTGACGGACGACGGGCTTATTCGTCGGGACCTCGACAACGTCCATGTTGTAGATTTCGCGAAATTCTTCTTCTTCAGTTTTGGCAGTACCGGTCATACCACCCAATTTATCATACATCCGGAAGAAATTTTGCAGGGTGATGGTGGCCAGGGTTTGAGTCTCTTTTCTGACCTCGATCCCCTCCTTGGCTTCGATCGCCTGATGCAACCCGTTGGAATAGCGCCGACCTTCCATCAGACGGCCGGTGAATTCGTCGACGATCAGGACTTCACTGTCGCGGACGACATAGTCGATGTCTCGTTTCATCAACCAGCGGGCTCGGATGGCCTGATTGATCCGGTGAGAGATTTCCATGTTCTCTGAATCGGCCAGGTTTTCGATCCCAAAGAACTTCTCAGCCATAGGGATGCCGGTGTCATCCGTCAATACGATGGTCTTTTGTTTTTCATCAATGATGACATCGTCATCACGCAGGCTCTGAGCAAACTTGTTGGCTGAGGTGTAATAATCGATTGTTTGCGTGCCTCGGCCACTGATGATCAGGGGAGTCCGGGCTTCATCGATCAATATCGAGTCGACCTCGTCAACGATTGCGTAGTGCAATGGTCGCTGTACCCGATCCTCTTTGTAGGTGACCATGTTGTCGCGCAGGTAGTCAAAGCCGAACTCGTTATTGGTTCCGTACGTGATATCGGCCAGATACTGTTGTTTTCGCTCGGCCCCTTTGACTGAGTTGGTCAAGATACCGACAGACAGACCTAAAAACTGATAGATCTTGCCCATCCAACGACCCTGCATGTCGGCCAGGTAGTCGTTGACAGTGATCAGGTGAGCCCCTTTGCCGGTCAAAGCATTGAGATATAAGGGCATGGTAGCAACCAGCGTTTTACCTTCGCCGGTCTTCATTTCGGTGATACGCCCCTGGTGGAGCACGATCCCACCGATCAACTGGACCCGGTAGGGTCGTTGACCGATCGTCCGAACCGCGGCTTCACGCACGACGGCATAAGCCTCGGGCAAGAGATCGTCCAAGGTTTCTCCCTGGGCCAGACGCTGTTTGAATTCATCGGTCTTGGCGCGGAGTTCATCATCGCTCAATGACTTGATCGACTCCTCTAACGCCTCGATCTGATCGGCGGTATTTTCAAGTTTTTGTAGTTCGCCTTTATTTAGTTTTTCTCGAAAGAAATTTAGGATTCCCATTATGCCTCCTGTCCTAACGCTTCCATTATAACCGATATCAAGTCTTTCTCATGAGAAAAGTGCCCCGGGGAGCACTCATGAATGAAACTTAACTTATTGTGCCTGATAGTGCTTCAGGGGTGCCTTTAAAGCCTTCCAGACCACAAAGATGATCGGTATCTGGACCACAAAGACTATCACCTCTTTGGGCAGGCGAGCCAGGATCAATCCCCAGACGGCATTGCCAAAGAGCTGTGATATCCAAAGGCTGTTCATCAATATATGGACCACAACACCAATGGTAAAAGCGGCCAGGGCGATCCGATACCAGGTGATGTCCTTTCTATATAAGAATAGACCATAAATAACTCCGGTGGCAAAGGCGGATAGGACAAATCCAGGGTGGAATGTGCCGACCGGATTTAAAAAGAAGCCCATGACATCGGCTACGGCAGCCAACATCCCGGCTACCCATGGTCCAAACAATAAGGCGGAAATGGCAATCGGGACAAAGGTAAACCCGATCCGGACGATCGGTGTCTGAATCGATAAGAACCTGGTCAATATGATCTGCAATGCGATCAGTAGTGCAAAGGCAGTCAAGCGACCGACAGGCGAGACCCTTCTCATAACTTACCCCTTTTCATGTAAATGTGAGATAGTCTCTTATACCCCGATTTTGACAAAAAAAGACACGGGAGCATTCACTCCCGCGTCTTGGTCTAATTTAGTCGTCGCGTCTTCGTTTGAATCCCAGATATACCGTTACCATCAGCAGGCCCATTCCGGTAACCAGCAAGGATGTGCTCGAACCCATCCCTGTTTTGGGAAGTTCTGCTTTGACCCAGGTATTGGTCACAGTCAGACCATCTTCACTATAGCTGACTTCATAGTCATTCGGTACGACGGTTTCCTGGACGGTGTAGACATATTCTTTACCCTCGGCATCTGTCTTGTCAAGATCCTGCCAGGTGTAACTGGTCACACCATCGAGTTCGACTACCTCACCATACGCTTCGCCATCGCGATACAATTGAAGTTGGATCACCGGTTTGACTGGCGGTCCACTGACCCAGACCTTGGTGGCTGTAACATCAATTGTCTCTTTTTCGTATTCATTTTCGAATACTACTCCATCATACTTCTCCGTCTCACCAAGCTTATATAAAATAACCGTTGTCTCCAAACCACTTCCATCCTCTGCATTGGTCACATATACTACCAGATTGTACCTTGTATCATCATAGCTGGCCAATTTATTGCTGCCAGGTTCCTGGTAAATGGTATATGTGTAAACGCCTAGGGATGAATACTTAATTTCAGGTAGTTTTACAGTATTTGCTCCTGTAATAATCATACTGTAAACCCCATCCACACTTCCTGCCGGCATAGGATAATCTGGATTATCAGATTTCAATACTATTTTATAATCCTCGTCATCAGTCGGAGGCCAGCCGCTTAGCTTTACCGTAACTGGTATTTCAATACTAGGTTCTCCCTCTGCAAAGGCAACTGGTGCCAGTAGAGTAAGACTCATAGTAAAGATGAGTAAAGTCATTATAATCTTTGAATACTTTTTCCTCATAGTATAACCTCCCTACAATCCTGCTGAACTTGGTTCCATAACCGCTAAAATGACCGTTCTTGCATCTGTAAATTCATAGGAACAAGTTGTCAGTGCCAGGATTTGTAAATCATCGCCCATAGATCTCATTGAATTTATAGTTTCTTCCTCTAGATATAGGGCTCTATCCTCTGCATATGTGACTATTCTATTCACATCATCATGCCATAGGCTTGGGTTGAATATTTCATCCTCATTTGCAGGTACTATTAAACTAGCAAATATCTTTAAAT
>JAAZLX010000104.1 GCA_012799095.1 Tissierellia bacterium | reverse complement strand
TAATAATTATGCTAAGGTGATCATAGAAATCAATTGAACAATATTTTCTAACGTTTTCACTTGTTGTTTCAGATTTTAATCGTCGGTAACAAGGCCAATGAATGTGTTTGCATTTGTGCGGCCTTGTTTTTTGTTCACAAACATAATTTTGACTAAAAACCAAAAGGAGGTTGTAAATTATTGAGGAGGACAGCTTGATAAAGGAAAAAATAGCTGATGTAATAAATCAGCTGGAGGGGTCAGTCGGATTATATTTTGAAGATTTAGACACAGGTGAAACAATAACCATAAATGAAAGTATGTCATTTCCCGCTGCCAGCATTATTAAGATTCCATTGGTCAGTTTGGTATTAAAACAAGCTTCTCAAGGTCAATTAGACTTACATGCTCAGATCACAATGGCTGATGATAATCGTGTCGGAGGGGCAGGAGTTATTACACTTCTTGATAAGTGTTTCCGACCAACAGTCAGAGACTTAGCATTGTTAGCAATAGTGCTAAGTGATAATGCGGCAACCAACCAATTAATTGATTTAGTTGGCGGAGTTGATGCAGTTAAGGCACACTGTTCTGAACTAGGGATGCTGGGGACAGAGTTACAACGCAAGTTGATGGATTATGACGCCAAAGAAGCTGGTCTTGACAATATAACAACTCCGGGAGATATGGGCTTGATACTTAAACTCCTGGCAAAAGGTGAATTCTACTCACAAGAAGTATCCCAACAATTGGTGGATATGTTAAAAGCTCAACAACTCAATCTAAAGCTACCTTACTTCATTCCCGCACTAGAGCCCGATGATCCTTCTGTCTATAATAAGAAGGTGTCTCCAGGGACAGTTGTGGTAGCTCACAAAACCGGTGAGATTGATGGGGCTCAACATGATGTGGGCATCTTTTATTTACCGGGCGATAGAAAGTATGTTTTAGCTGTGTTGACAAGTGATTTAAGTTCAGATAAAGCAGGAGCATATGCAATCGCAAAAATCTCGGAGATCATTTATGATAGGATGAAGGCGGTGTATCCACTTCCTACATAGATAAAATCCTGAGGTGATTCAATGTACAATGAAAAAACGGTTTATGTGATTGGACACGGCAAAACCAGTTCGGACAATGCAATAACTGAACAATTTAAAATATTCTTTATAGGTTTTGTCATCGATACCACCAACGATGAAGTAGTCGACCTGTCCTGCTCGTCGACGATTCCTACGACGCAACAATTTATCAGCTCACTTTTTGTCGGTAAAAGGTTCGATCAATATTACCGGGATATTGAAACTAATATCACCCGCAGATATTTCGGGACATCCCAAAAGGCGATAATCATTGCATATAAGGATGCCTTGAAAAAATACCAAGAAGTAAAGAGTAAGCACTACGAATAAGCTTACAAAATGTAAATTTGATACATCTGTATGAGGAGACAATATGAAAATTAAAGATATTCGCTTAGGCTATCTATCAATTCCGTTAAAAACACCATTTAAAACAGCACTTCGTTCGGTCAGCAGTATCGATGATGTGATTGTCATGGTAGAGACAGATGATGGACATATCGGCTATGGTGAAGTTCCGCCGACCGCTGCTATTACCGGAGAAACAAAAGAATCAATCGTTTCAGCGATCTTGAATCACCTTAGACCGCCTTTAATAGGGAAGGAAATCGAAGACATAGAGTCTATCATGCAAGTGCTCCATGGATCATTGGTTGGTAATAGCAGTGCTAAGGCAGGGGTGGATATTGCTATTTATGACTTATATGGACAACGATATCAAGCCCCGGTATATCAATTATTGGGCGGCTACCGGACACATCTGACAACCAATCTGACTATCAGTGTCAACGAACCGGAAGAAATGGTCCGCGACAGTATTGATGCTGTAAAGCGAGGCTTTCATACATTAAAAATCAAGGTCGGTAAAAATTCCGCCAAAGATATTGAAAGATTGATGGCTATTCGGCAAGCTGTTGGCAATGACATCCAACTAAGGATCGATGCCAATCAGGGCTGGTCGCAAAAAGAAGCCATTCGCATTTTGACTCAAATGGAGGATGCCGGTCTCAACCTGGAACTGGTGGAGCAACCGGTAGCGGCTCATGACTTGAAGGGTTTAAAAAAGGTGACGGAAAAAGTTTCGATACCGGTAATGGCAGATGAAAGTGTTTTTTCGCCTCGTGATGCAGTTGAACTTCTTCAGACCGGAGCGGCAGATCTGCTAAACATCAAGCTGATGAAAACAGGCGGCATCTATAATGCACTTAAAATTGCAGCGATTGCGGAAACCTTTGGTGTAGAGTGCATGATGGGCTGCATGTTGGAAGCTAAGATCAGCGTCAATGCGGCCGCCCATCTAGCTGCTGCCAAAAAAATCATTACCCGAATCGATTTAGATGGACCGGCGTTATGCCTTGAGGACCCGATCGATGGCGGGGCTGAATTCAATGAATCCGTGATCAGCTTGAGCAACACGCCGGGTTTCGGTATTAAACACATTCACAATCTGAAGTTGATCTAGATTTCTGCATTAAAAAAGTCATGATATGAATTCATGACTTTTTTTATGTATTTAGTCTGAAAATGCCCAGTCGGGTCGTGACAGGATCGCCTGATTGTGACCGATCGATTTGGCCGGAAAACCTTCTAAAATTTGATTGTCTTCAAATGTGCTGCGCTGTTTGACCAATGTGCCGGCTGTGACCAGTACATTGTCGCCCAAAGCACTATAATCACATACGATAGAACCGGATTCGATGACACAATGTTTCCCTATCGTAGTGCCATGGATCATACACCCCGGGCCGATCGTAACATCATCCGCGATCACCAGACGATTGTCGGGCAGTAAATGCAGGACGGTGTTTTCGAGTATTTGAACATTATTACCGATGATCACCGGACCGTGAGAATTACCGATGATACGTACGCCCGAGCCAATGATCGTATTCTCTCCGATAATAACATCACCGGTGATTTCGGCTGAGTCAAAAATCCGGGCAGTTTCAGCCACCTGAGGCATTTTATCTCGATAAGGGTAGAGCTGTCCCATCTTATCCTCCACATATCCTTCATGAGTGATTTTCTCATCATTGTCGTTTAGCTGAATATCCCCACCGCGCATTCGTGTGATCATGGCGATGTCATCTTCTGTCAGTCGTCGGATGATGCGTCCCGGTCGGCCGACTACCACCGAACCATCAGGTATCACCTGGTTCGATTCAATCATAGTCCCTTCGCCGAAAATACACATTTTGCCGACCACACAACCGGGCAAGAAAATGCTTGAGTTTCCGATTTCACACAGATCACCGATCGTTGCCCCCAATACCAGACAGCGGTGCCCAAAAACTGTTTTCTGTCCCACCACGACGGGGTGTTCAGGTGTGCCGATCAGGACAGAGTTTTCCAAAATCATACTAGAACCACCGATCGTGACTGCCTCGCCGATCGATCGAATGATTGTTCCCTGAGCGAAATAGCTGTTGTGACCGGCCTTGATTTTACCGATCAGACGGGCGGATGAATCGATTTTTAAAGTCATGAAATACTCCATTTCAAGTTGGACGCAACATGTGAAGCTTCCGATCAATCATCGTTACACTACGATTATAGCATGTAGACCACTCATCAAGCTTCATCAAGCCCTCCTAAGTGTATTTGGATCAGATTGCGGGTAAATCTATCATATGCCACATAAAAAGGAGAAATTATGGAATTTAAACATGACAACAATAAAATTTATCTGGGCGATTCAGCCGACAATAACAAAGCAGAAATCAGCTACAGTCATGGCGGGCAGACGTTGATCATTGATCGCACATTTGTTGCGGATGAACTCAAAGGAAAAGGTATCGCCAAAGAGTTGGTTAAAGCAATGGCTGACTATGCTCGACAGGAAGGTTACAAAATCATGCCATTGTGCTGGTACGCTAAAAAAGTGATGGAGTCAAATTCGGAATACCATGATCTACTGGTCTAAACGGGAGTCTATCCCGTTGTTTTTTTGATATATATAGGTGGAACAGGTGTATTGAAAGAAAGGTTGTGAAGAAATGTTGGGAGCCGTGATCGGCGACATTGTCGGATCGAGGTTTGAATGGAATAATCACCGAAACACCCAATTTGATTTGTTTACACCGGAGAACTTTTTCACGGATGATACCGTTATGACATTTGCCATTGCTCAAGCCCTCATGCAGGCACAGGATCTGATCCAAGATCATGCATCTTATGATAAGGCATTGAGTCAGCTGACCGTCAAAAGTATGCAACAATTGGGCCGGATGTATCCCAACCGCGGCTATGGAGGGCAGTTTGGCCGATGGCTGATCAGCCCGGATCCGCGGCCTTATGGCAGTTGGGGCAATGGTGCAGCTATGCGGATTTCTCCGATCGGCTGGGTGGCTGAAAAGGAAACGGATGTCAAATCATGGGCTACAATCGTAACGCGGGTAAGCCATGACCATGAAGAAGCCATCAAAGCAGCTGGGGCTGTTGCCCGGGCCATCTGGTTGGCGAGACACAATTTCACCAAACATGAAATTGGCCGATCGATGGAAAATGACTATACTTTAGATTTTTGTCTCGATGACATCAGACCGACCTATACGTTTGATGTATCATGCCAAGGCAGTGTTCCACAGGCCTTAGTTGCATTCCTCGAGTCCGATTCGTTTGAAGATGCCATTCGCCTAGCCGTCTCGATCGGAGGAGACAGTGATACCATCGCGGCCATCACCGGATCGATTGCCGAGGCTTACTATGGTATTCCGGAGGATATTCGACAACAAGCCCTGAATTATCTCGACCGACCGCTCAGGCAGATTTATCGGGCTTGGGAGCAATTCCTGATAAACAGTGCTCTGTCCGGTGATCAGGACTTGGGTAATAAACCATAATTGCGGCAGTGATGTTTATGACTATTCGATAATTCAAAAAATAATTTGCATTTTAATGTTTTGAATGTCGGGTTAAGGATAAATATGTTATTAGCACATGCCAATAAATAAAGGAGTATTATTTAATGAAAAACTGGGATAAAGTAAAAATGTATGACCTGTCGGTTCCGACCTCGATTTTAACACCACCGTGGCCGACATATGAACCGTTGCAAGTGAAGTTCTTTAAACGACTGTCACCAAACGGTGCCAATGGCCAAATCATAACGACATCAAATCACGTGGGAACCCACCTTGATGGTCCAATACACTTTGACACTTCCGGTCGCGACATTGCCAGCCTGGAAATGGATAAATTAATGGGACCCGGTGTGGTCGTTGATTTAAGCGATCAAGCGGAAGACTTCGGCATCTACACACCGGAAGATATTACCAGCCGGGTTGAAGTAAGAGAAGGCGACATTTTGATCATTAACACAGGCTATCACAAGTATGGTTGGGATCAGCCGGAAGCCGATGAGCGCCGCTATATGCTGCGTCACCCCGGCCCAAGCATGTCATTTGTCAAATGGGCTCAAGACATGAAGCTCAAGTGGATCGGTGTTGACTGTGGAAGTGCTGACCACCCGATGAACACCAAGATTCGTGACTGGGAACCGGATGAAGCTGAAAAATGTGACAACTTGTTCCAAGAAAAATATGGCAAGGGTCTCAACGAAATCTACAAATGGCCGGAAGATTACCAAGCCATGCACATTCAAATGTTCCCCAAAAAATATGGTGAGATCATCCATGTTGAAAATGTGGGCGGACAGATCAATGAGTTGTCAAACAAGCGCGTAATCGTCGGTAATTTCCCTTGGAAATTCAAAGATGGTGAAGCAGCCTTCACTCGCGTTGTTGCTTTCGAAGAGCAAGAATAATCTACAATAACAATTTAAGAATCAACCATTACGGTTGGTTCTTTTTTTTGTTAGAACAACAACTCGAAAATCATAGCCGTTGAATACCCTTTTGAATCGGGTATTGATAAAATATACTCAGAAAACTTTTTCGGAGGCACCATGTGATCACTTACCATGAAAACACTCCAACAAATTCTACCGATCTGACCAATTTGTATGACAGCGTGGGATGGACGGCTTACACCGAACATCCCGATAAGATGGAATGCATACTAGATCGATCGCTATGGTACCTGACAGTACGAGTAGATTCGGAACTGATCGGTCTTGTCCGGGTCGTTGGTGATGATTGTTCGATCATATATATTCAAGATCTCCTGGTCGACCCAAGATATCAGCGACAAGGGATCGGAGCGGAGCTGATCAGACGGACACTGGAACAATTCAGCCATGTCAGACAAATCGTCCTGGTGTCAGATAAAGAACCGGCGATAACCGCGTTTTACCGGTCAGTCGGCATGCAACCCATCGAACAAGTCGGCGGAGTCTGTTTTGTCCGCTATGCCAGGGAGGTATGAATTGAAGGATTTTATTATTATGAGCGCCGGGCCGACATCTGTCCATCCCAGGGTACTCGAAGCGTCTCGGCGGCCTCTGAAAAACACCGACCTTGATGCCAGTTATGTCGCCTTTCACAGAAAGACAGAGCAAAAAATCTCTCGCCTTTTACAAACTGATGCCAGGTCATTTATTATGCTGGGAGAAGCTATGCTGGGGCTTGATGGTGCAATGGCATCGCTGATCGAACCGGGGGATCGGGTGCTGGTTATTTCTAATGGACCATTTGGCTCCGGATTTCACGATATAGCCAGACGATATGGCGCAACAACAGTTGCTTTTGACGCTGATCCGCAACATGGTGTGAAGGTAGAGGAATTAGAAAAGTTTCTGGCGACCGATTCAGACTTCAAACTGGCGACGGTGGTCCACTGTGAAACGCCGACCGGCGTGACCAATGATGTTCATGCCATCGGAAAGCTGTTGCACCGATATCATATTTTGACGGTGGTCGATTCCGTATCCGGCATCGCCGGAGAACGGCTTGATTTTAATGAAGCCAAGGTCGACGTTGTGATCGGAGGGACCCAAAAATGTTTGTCCGCTCTGACGGGGCTTACCACCATTACTATCTCGCAACGTGCGCTCGACAGCATAACTGCCCGACAAGTGCCTGTGGCCGGATTTTATGCCAATTTTGAAAACTATCTTACGTCAACTGATGGTTTTGACTTTCCATACACCCAGAGTGATACCTTAGTCAATGCACTCGATGAAGCACTTGATATTGCCCTCAGTCATGATTATGTCGAGCATCACCGTGAGATTGCCGAATTGACCAGACAGTTTGTAATGGACTTAGGCTATGAAATTTATGCCAAAGACTCTCGTTCGAACACAGTCACGACAGTACTTTTAAAAGACTACCAGACGACAGAACAAATATTAGGTGCAATGCAAGACAGAGGTTATATTATTTCCGGGGCCATGACGGATTTGGCAGGAAAGGCGTTTCGAATCGGCCATATGGGACATAATATATCTGACAGAGCAAGGTATCTTTCAATGCTGGAAGCCTTGAAAGAAGTACTGACTCAATAAATGGGAGATGACGTTCAACACTCAAGAAAGACTGATAGTAAGTATCAGTCAACTCAGGAGGTAAAAATGAAGCAAACCTTTAAACTGCACAAGTATCTCAGTGAGCATATTATTGAAGGTTCGCCTAAAGTGTCGATTTACATGCCAACCCACCGCTCTATGCCTGATGCAAAACAGGATCCTATCTTATTTAAGAATTACGTCCAACAAGCGGAGCGGGAGTTGGAACAGAACTATAACAGGCGTCAGTGGCAACCGCTGATCGAATCTCTCGAACAATTGAATGAGGATCCCGATTTCTGGATCCACTCGACGGATGCATTGGCTATATTAGCTGATGAGACCGGTGTGGAGACCTTTCGACTGGAACAATCGATTCCCGGAAAAGTAGTAACCGGAAAACATTTTGACCTGATACCGCTACTGCGCTATTATGACACGATCTATTCCGGTTACCTGGTCGATATTGGACGTGACAGGGTGAATCTCTATCGGGTGAATCAAAATGGTGCGGAACAAGTTGAAGAGGAAGACTTAATTAAGAGCTTTCCGGAACTGTACGATGATTTGGACGCAGAACCGAGAATGCATGCCGGTGGCACCCGGGCCGATCTGTCAGTTATGCATGGAAACAAAGCCAAGCCTGAACTGGTGGAAAAAGACCGGATCAAATATTTCCGTTATATCGATGAGCAATTGAGAAAATATATCACCAAAGACACGCCGGTGATCATCGCAGGAACAACAGAAAACGTAGCTGAATATAAGAGCCTGGCAAAAGGTGACTTCTATACTGAACAATCGATCGACCAACCTTTCGAATCGATTGAACAGCAACAACAGCCCGAGAGGCTTCGTGAGATTTTACGGCCGCGTTATCGGGAGCGGATCAAAAAGCAGTTGGAAGAATTCGGTTACTTGACTTCTCAGGACAAAACAGTTGCCGGGATCGAAAAAGTATCGGAACAAGCCGAACAACACCGGATCAGCACCTTGTTCATCAATAGTGATTATGAGCCGGACGACCGTGGCCAACTCAACAATATCATCGATCGAGTGATTGGCTCCGGTGGTGATGTGATCATATTGAGCGATGATAAAGTCGATGATAATATAGCTGCTACGTTGCGCTACTAAAGGAGACATTATGCCCGAACTACCTGAAGTCCAAACAGTCGCGAGTGGTCTTCAATCCGTCGTTGTCGGTAAAACAGTCGTGCAAGTCGAGCATGACTGGCCCAAGAGTTTCCCCAATTCTTTGCAAACAGTCGACGACCATCTGTTAGGTGCAACCATCACAAATGTCAGTCGTCGGGCAAAAATCATCCGGATGGATCTAAATACCGGCTGGGCAATCCTGGTACATCTTAAAATGACCGGTCAGCTGATCTACAATTTGGATATTTTTCCTGACTCAACAACCAGAGTGATCATGACATTCAGTGATGGGACGAAGCTTTATTTCAATGACCAGCGTAAGTTTGGATGGATGATTCTGATCGATCAAACTGAAATCGACCGATTGCCATTGATACAGCGACTCGGACCGGAACCTTTGAACAGAGATTTTACTTGGCAGGTGTTACGAGATCGGGCCATGAAACACAAACGTACCAGTATCAAGGCGACACTTCTTAATCAGTCTGTCCTGGCAGGCATGGGAAATATTTACACCGATGAAGCGTTGTTCCTGGCGGGGATCCAACCGGCAAGACTGACAGCTACATTGACTGATGAAGAGTTTAAACGCTTGCATCTGCATATCCGATCTGTCTTACAACAATCGATCGATCTGGGTGGCTCCAGTCGACAGAATTATCTGGCAGTCGATGGCTCAAAAGGCGACTATCTGGATGACCCCTATGTGTATGGCAGACAGGGACGGCAATGCAAGGTATGCGGTTCTGTGATTGAAAAAACAAAAGTTGCCCAGCGAGGCACACACAGTTGTCCGATATGCCAGATCTAGTTACACAAAGGCCTGTTTCCATTGGAACCAGGTCTTTTTTGTGTAAAAATTGGTAAAATCTTCACAATTATTACGATATTAACTTGTAAATTAACTTTACCAGGGATACAATATTATTAATAAGAATTAATTAGTTAACGCATAAAAATCAAATGGTAAGGAATATTCATATCTTAATATAGTTTGAGATGTAGGAGATAAACGTGCAATTTGAAGATTATAGGGAACGATTGAGCGCCAGGTTATTCTCAAATTTTGATTTGTACCGCGACATCACACTGGATGATTTACAAATTGACATGATGGCCTCATTTAAGAAAACGACAGAGCGTTATGTCCTACTTAAAAAAAATGTCCAATATCGTTTTAATACATTTGAGTATTTTTATCTGATCCAACAGGAGTCACTTTCACTGGACCAACTTAAAAATTTCATGGAGCGACTGACAGATCATATTGTGCAATCTACCGAGCCGGACCAGGATCATATGTCAAGTGATCATACGGTGATTTTTCATGTCAAAGAAAACCGACCGGAGGTAGCAGAATATGTTCAGAAGTATATATTCCGTAAGATGTTTAAACTGGGCTTCAATGGATGGGTTCATATCGGTCTTGTATTGGTTGATACTACCGGGAAAATCGTGTTTTCAAAACATCGAAAACAAAAACCATATCGATTTTTGGATGTTCAAACACAGTAGGAGGCGATTATGGCAATTGTGCTGGTATTGATTGCCTTGGTAATCTTTATTATTGCATATCTTACTTATGGCTCATGGTTAGCCAAAGAATGGGGGGTAGATCCATCCCGTACCACTCCGGCCCATACCATGAATGACGGAATCGACTATATGCCGGCTAGGCCGGCCGTACTACTCGGTCACCACTTTGCATCGATCGCAGGTGCCGGACCGATCGTTGGTCCGATCACTGCAGCCGTATTCGGTTGGGTACCGGTTTTCCTGTGGGTTGTTATTGGAAGTATTTTTGTAGGTGGTGTCCATGACTTCGGCTCACTGTTTACCTCGGTTCGCGAGAGAGGTAAATCGATTGGTTTTATCATCAATAAAACCGTTGGGGATACTGAAAAGAAACTATTTGATATTTTTAGCTGGTTGACATTACTTTTGGTAATAGCCGCCTTTGCAAATATCATCGTTACCAGCTTTGTCACCATTCCATCAGTCGCTACGACATCACTCTTGTTTATTGTGTTAGCGGTAATTTTCGGACTCGTCAACTCCCAAACTAAGCTTCCCTTGTGGTTGACCACGATCGTCGGTGTGGCGGCACTGTTTTTCTGTATTTTGGCAGGACAATGGTGGCCGATCATAGCCGGCCGTGGAACATGGTATATGATCATCATGGCCTACATTTGGGTCGCCTCGACTGTTCCGGTCTGGATCTTGTTACAACCGAGAGATTATCTAAATTCTTTCCTGCTCTATGCAATGATCATATTTGCTGTGATCGGGATCATAGTCTATCGGCCCAACCTGCAATTAGAGGGATTCACTTCGTTCATGCCATCAAAGAACAACTTCCTGTTCCCGATGCTGTTTATTACGATTGCTTGTGGAGCGATTTCGGGCTTCCACTCGTTGGTTGCTTCAGGTACCACTTCCAAGCAAGTCGATTCCGAGAAGGATATTAAGCTTGTCGGATATGGTGCGATGCTGATCGAAGGCATGTTGGCTGTAGTAGCCCTGATTTCAGCTGCCTATCTGACCCAACCGGAATATGCTGAACTGATGAAGGGCACGCCGAACAATGTCTTTTCGACCGGTTTGGCGACCTTTATGGCAACGATCGGGATACCGTTTGAATTCGGTAAAACCTTTGTAGCTCTGGCCATCAGTGCATTTGCCCTGACTTCACTCGACACGGCAACCCGGATAGGGCGCTATATCTTCCAGGAATTCTTTTTGACGGAAGAACAAGTTGAAACCGGCCAGACACCCATAATTTCTAACATGTATGTTGCTACCACAATTACTGTTCTGATGGGAGGCCTGCTCGGTTGGAGTGGTTATGCGGTGGTTTGGCCGATATTCGGTTCCGCTAATCAGTTGCTGGCAGCCATGGCACTGTTGGCGGTTGCTATGTGGCTCAAGAGTAAAGGTAGAAATCATAAAATGATCATCTTACCGATGATATTTATGTTTGCTGCCACTCTGTCGGCCCTGGCATTGTTGATTTACAATCATACCAGTCTGCTCATGGCAGGCGAGGAAGGAAGCGTGCCTCTGCTGATCATAGCAATTGCACTCATCATCCTGGCGATTGTATTGATCTATCGGACCTGGAAGCATTTGCGCAGTGAAACTCCAGCTAACACATAAGGCATTACATTACTTAAAGAAAAAACAGATCGACGTAATTACCGTTGATCTGGATAGTTTTGGCACCTGTCTTCCGGTATCGGTAGCTACAGTGCTTGAAGCACCACCTCAAATCAAGCCGGAACTGTATGACAAATACCTGGTGGATGGGATCACCATCTTTGTCTTTGAGCCGATGGAGTTTCGGGGGAATGTGATCAGGATCGATCTTCAGAAGAAACTTTTCGGCCAAGCCCACCTGGTAGCGGGTGATCTGAGGCTGACCTGATGATTTGCTCCAATGTCTATTCTCGGACTAAATCCCGGCGCAGGGCAAAGAGGGGCCAATAGACCAAGAAGGAGGTACTTCATGGTAACTACTGTCAAAGAGTTATTTGATGCTATTGTTGTTTTTGAAAACAATGTCGGCAAATTATATGACAACATCTCTGATGATGTCAAAAAACAGTATGGTGTATTCTTTGAGAATATGGCTAAAGATGAATATCGCCACGCCAAGATATATAAGGCACTGGGTGATCAGGCTCAGGATGAAGAAATGACGTTGACCGATCCAAAGGATGTTGCATATGTCCAAAGCCTGATCGAAGGCACATCGTTTGATGCTGAAGGTAAGTTGATCGACGATATCAAAGGCGTCAAAAGTAAGCATCAGGTGCTCGACGTCGCTGAACGAGTAGAACGAGAAGCCATCCAGTATGTGTTTGAACTCAGTCGACTGTTTCCTGATTTTGCCAAAGACCAGGTGACGATCTTGCTTGAAGAAGAACAAAACCATCTTCAAATGGTACTTGATCGTAAGAAGGAGGCAGAGATCGGTTATATTCTGCTCTAAGTCTCATCCAGACAGCCCTTCGGGGCTGTTTTTTCTTGTGAGAAACAACTCCAAAAGGAAGGCCCCTCCGAAGAGGGGCTAATCTTATTTGATGTCTAAGATATCAAACTGTGTTTCCTGTTGATTACCGGCCACCTTGATCGTATCACCGACTTCAAGAAATACGGCTTTCGCTCCCAGGGATTTAGCGGTAGCAACATAGATGATGTCATCATCTTCTGCTTTGATAAAGTATATCGTGTTACCGTCGATAACGACCTGTTTCATCTCTTCGATTGTGATCGTGACTTCCAGTGTTTCACCCACCGGCTCAGGGTCTGCTGCATTCGCCAGCAGATAGCTGTTGACTGCTTCTTGCGGGGTATTGCCGATGTATACATTTTCGAAACGCTGGGCATCGACAATGGCAAACATCTTAGCGATCGAGGCATCGTCTTTGAGTCCGACGAAGTAGACCGGCCGATTTGTCAGGTTTAACACCACGGGGAAGGCGGAATGGTAGTCTTTTTCCTGCACCTTACCCTGAGCCGAATCCATCGCGGCATACTCTGTCGCTGATGGGACAGAATACATCTTGGTTTCCTTTGTCCGGAGATTGACATAGTAAAAACCGAGGTTTGAGGTATCGCTCCTGACAGAGGTTACACCGGTCACCATAAAAATATCGGTTCCGATCGAAATATAATTGTAGCCATCCGTTGTTGAGGTAACATTTCTCTGACCAAAAACCGAGTTGATAAAACCATTGGAATAGAGTCCTCTCCAGTCGAGCTGCCTTATCATCAGTTCAGAGGGGAACACCCGGTCGACCCATTCAGGAGCCTCATCGATACCATACTTGGTGCTCTCTCCCGTATTGGCATCAGTAATGATCACACCTTTGACATCGAGGCCGCCGAAGAAGAAGATCCGTTTGGTCAAAACCGGCGTGATATAGTAGGCATCACCATTGTCGTCCAGCTCAAAGTTCATCTCGCCAAACATGTCAAATGGGTATTGGAAGCGGATATGACGTCTAATATTTCTCATCAGGTAATCGGAATTGGAATAGAAGATGGGACGCTCTAGCAGGTTGAGATTTGCTTCCTGACTCGTCATGTCAACACTGATATAGTGTTGGATCCCGTTGCGGAAGTTACCAAGATATTTGATCAGGTCATAATACTTCAGCGGCGAGATCCGTATCGGTTTGCCTGCCAGATTGATTTGGGAATAATCGGTGGCGATGTCAAACTGGCTGACCAGTTCACCCACTTGACCCATTTGTTTTTCACCAAGAACAACGGCAGCTTCACGGTCAACGATCGGGATCTGATCCATACTGATGCGGCTGACATCTTCCGAAAAAGTGCCGGGTTGGACATCAATTAACGAGGCGTACCGTTTGGCGTGAAAGAAGGGTCCACTAAACAAGGATAGTATGATCGGTATCACGATCAATACGATAAGTAGTATGCCACCGATCCCGGCAAAGAAACTTTTGTGATCTTTTCCGATGATCAGGTTCAGGAAATTAAAGATGACCAATGCCAGGATGAAGAAGGTGTAGAACTCCATGCTCATTGGATTGATCGCCGGCAAAGCGACAAAAAAGTAAATCAGCATAATGACAGCAGTAATCAAACCGATCCACCAACTGCTGATGCCCCATTTCGACAATGGTTCCGATTTACCGGTTTCATCGACTTTTTCAAAACCGGGCTTTTTTCTATCCATCATCTTTTTGATGATATCTTCCAGATTAATGTTCTGTTTCATTCATTTCCCCCTTTGTGTATCGGTTTAATTATACCTCCTTTGGGCAACAATAACCTAGGGAGGAAGGATGAAATTATATATTAAACAAAAGGCGTTCTCTTTTGCCGACCGTTTTAGCATCTATGATGCGTCTGGAAATCCGAAATACTGGGCTGAGGGAGAACTGTTTACCATGGCCAAGCGGCTGCATGTTTATGATGAAGCCGGTGAAGAAGTCGTCACGGTAAAACAGGAGCTGTGGAACTGGCTACCGACATATGCGGTCTATTATAAAGGAAAGCAATTTGCCACCATCAGGAGCAGGTTCAGTTTGAGGCCTCGCTATGAAATCGAAGGGCCGGGCTGGTTGGTAGAGGGTAATTTTATGGGACTCGACTATACGATTTCTTCTGATTCAAGGCAGATCGCTACGATCAATAAAAAATGGATGAGTTGGGGTGACAGTTATGAAGTCGACATTGATGATCCGATCGATGAGTTGCCTGTCCTGTCCGTTGTGCTGGGGATAGATGCTGCAGTAGCATCAAGTGGAAAATAATTTGTCAACAAAAAAACCGGCATAAACGACCGGTCGGAATACTTATGGTGGAAAATAGCATAAGTAAGTGATACTTATTTTGGTGGTTTACGTTTCCGGAGATAACCCATGATAGCCATCACAAACAAAAATACCGCCAATGTACCCAGGGATAGCTTAAGGGTCATCGGTGTATTCGGATCTTTTGATAGAAACTGATAAACGATTAACGCCACCAGCCCCATTAGGGTGAAGCTTAGACTGCGATCCAATTTTTTCATCAAGCCCTCCTTAAGGACATTTTAGCACAAAGAGGAATTATATGACGATAGAACAAGTAAGACAGACCATCCGCTCTCAGGCGGAAGAGAAACGACGCCTCAGCAATCAAAAGCGTGGAATCAGCGACAGCATCGGCACACCGCTGGGAAAGGTCCGCCCGTTGGCCAAAAAGCTGGGGCACCGGCCTGACATGGCTCGCCAGTTGTGGTCCGGTGGAGTGTATGAAGAACGACTCTTGGCGATGATGATCATCAAACCTGATGATTTGAGTCCGGATGAAATCGAAAATTGGGTGACAGAAGCTGATCCGCTTCTAAGTGATGAGCTGGCTTTTCGAGTGCTTAAAACGCGAGAACTTGATCTTGATCACTGGAAGGGGCGGAGTGATAAGTTAGAACGCTTTGCCTGGATGCATCAGGCTGCCACGATAAAGCAGACCGGACCGACCTCGGATGAAGATTTAGAAATAATTCGCAGGGACATGAAACAGGCACCTAAGCTGATCCAGGAAGGCATGAATCGGTTGTTGGTAGAAACCGGTCTGGCTTATGATGAATTACTGCCCAAAGTTCTGGAAATCGCTGAAGAAATCGGTCCCTGGGATGATAGGGTCGTTCATCCGGGTTGTGTCGGAACGTATGCGCCGGAATGGATCGAATCGGTGAAAAAAAGGTCGGTTAAGTAAGCCCGCGGGATACAAATATGATAGAATAAACACATGAAGAAGTCAGGTGTTCGTGGGGAAATATTATTAAGCATTACCGCTGTCGTCTGGGGGTTGTCCTTTATTTCGCAAAAACTTGGGATGAACCACCTGGGTCCGTTTACTTTCAGCGCAACTCGCTTATTGCTCGGTTCAGCGGTCTTAGTACCGGTTTTTTTGTTGCTGGATCGTGTATTGCCCGATGATCATGACAATACGAACTTGATTCCGCTGGGCATTCTATTTGGAACGGTTTTGTTTTTTGCGATCAGCACTCAACAGTACGGATTGCAGTATACTACTGCTGGCAAATCGGCTTTTATCACCGCACTGTATATATTATTTGTGCCGTTGATTGGGAGGATGTTCAAACAACCGATCGCAAAACTGCAGTGGATCGGAGCGTTGATCGGCACCGTTGGATTATATCTTTTATCGGTCGAGCCGGGTCTGACGATGCAATTTGGCGATTTGATAACAGTCGTGTCATCCTTGTTCTGGTCGATCCATATCCTGCTGATAGATCATTTTGCAAAACGTCTTGACGGTGTCCGGCTTTCATCGATCCAGTTTTTTGTGGCAGGAGCCCTCAACCTGATCGTTGCTCTGTTTGTTGAAGATATTTATGGCCCGAATATTCTGGCCTCCTATGGGCCGATCCTGTTTTCAGGTGTGGTTGTGGTTGGAGTCGCCTATACTTTTCAAATACTAGGACAGAGGACAGTCAATCCTGCAACGGCGTCGCTGATCATGAGCTTTGAGGCAGTGATTGCGGTCATTGCGGGGATGGTCCTTCTCCGTGAAACGATGGACACAAGGGAATTGATCGGCTGTGTCATTATGTTCGCAGCAATCATTTTAAGTCAGCAAGGAGCTAAACATGAGCAAATTGTCGTATCAGATTGAGAAATATATTGGTGTTTTATCTGAATCACCGTCAGGTTGGTCGAAAGAACTGAATGTGATCAGTTGGAATGACAGACCGGCCAAATTTGATATCCGGGACTGGGACCCTGATCATGACAAAATGGGGAAAGGGATCACTCTGACCCGGGAGGAGATGATCGCATTAAGAGAGCTGTTAAACGAACATCTTTAGGTCTGTTCGTTTTGGGGACGATCATGTGGTTGTTTGGTATCAAACGGCCCATTGACAGATTGAACATAACAATTAACACAAAAAAAATCGTCAACTCCCTTCGTTTGTGTATATTGAGCGATACCCACAGCAGTAACTTCGGCCACAAACAGCAGGACTTGATAAAACTTATCCGACAAGCCCGGCCCGACATGATATTGATGCCGGGTGATATTTACGATGATATTCGGGACAATCAGGCAACCGATGAATTGTTGCCTCAATTGCCGGCGATCGCTCCGGTCTTTTATTCGTCGGGCAATCACGACATCCAAAGTGATCGGTACTCCGCTATTCCAAACCAACTGGCTGAGTATGGGATCGAGTTCATGGATGGAAAAACAAGGGCTGTTAGACTGAAAGATCAAACAATTGTCCTCTCGGGCATCATTGATCCGGCCCGGAGCATGTCCTTGTTTAGGCGACAGCTTTCCGGCCTGCCGGTGACTTCAGACTATCATATCGTTATGAGCCATCGGCCTCAATTTGTTGAGCATTACGCTAACTCAGGTGCCGATCTTGTAGTGTCCGGTCATGCCCACGGCGGTCAATGGAGACTATTTGGCCGGGGCGTGTTCGCTCCCGAGCAAGGAGTATTCCCTAAATTTACCAGGGGGTTGTATCCTCTTGGCAAGACACAGTTGGTCGTCAGCCCCGGACTGATGAGAAATCATCTGCCCCGTTTTTTTAACCGCCCGACTATTGTTGTGATAGATATCAGGGGGGACAAATGATACTTGCTATGCCATACAAACACGGAAACATAGATGGGTTTGATGACTGCAAGTTATTTGCGCTCTATCATCTGGAAAACAACCAGGTAGTAAAAAAAGATCTGGTCAAACCCAATCTTGTCGGCGAGGAGCTGGTCGAATTTCTCTACCGAAGTCAAGTCAATCAACTGATGGTGCCCTTGTTGAGTGACGATTTAAAGTTTGAACTCGATTTTTATCAAATTGACTATATCTCCGGTGTCAGTGGTGAAGCTGATGAACTGATTGACCGATACCTGGAGGGTGAATTTCAAGATGACGAATAGACAAAACCGGATAATGGACTGGTATCAACAATCGGATCATCATTTACTGGTGACAGGTCCACGTGGTAGTGGTAAAACAACTTTGGTCGATTGGTTTGACCAATCGGTTGGACCATTTGCCGGTTATCGGTCCTATAAATCGGGCGACATCACATATCTGTCCGATCGACTTGAGAAAACTGCCTATCCGATCGGGAGGATCGGCCGACAACGGATGGAACCGGTTCTACAGGGGTTTGAACGGGCAACGGAGTTCCTGCAAAGCCTGGCCCGATCAGATCATGATCTTATCGTCCTGGATGAGGTCGGATATATGGAGCGCCGGGTACCGGATTTTGTCGATGCGATAGTCAGGCTGGCAAAGAATCACCGGTTATTGATTGTCATTCGTCAGACCGAACATGCCTTGGAAAATCGACTGACAGAACTGGGGCGCTACGATGTATTGGAGCTATCACCGGATGAAAAATGGCTTGTCACCTAAACAGGTTGCAAGCCATTAAATGATGGAACGTTTTTAGGACCTGAAAAATATGCGGTATAATCTAACCGGGTAAAACACCAGGTTGAATCAGACCGTCGGGAGGGTTTATGGAGGTCAGACATCGTATCACATATGAACTCAACGGCAGAGTGTTCGGAAAAGGTCCGGCTGTGCTGCTCCAGGTGATCAAACAGACGGGTTCTTTACGGGAATCGGCCAGACAACTTGGTCTGTCTTACACCAAAGCATTTCAGATGATCAAACAAGCAGAGACCCGGTTGGGTTATCCGTTATTAAACAGAACGGTCGGTGGATCTCATGGCGGAGGATCAACCCTGAGTCATCAGGCGCTCCAATTACTGGAAGACTATCACCGGCTTGATGAATTGGTAGGGGCATATGCTCAAGACAAACAAAACGAGCTTGAACAGTCGAGGTTGATCGAAACCCTAAACAGTTATCGATCTGCCCGTGTGATCAGCATCATTGGTGGAGGGGGTAAGACCACATTGGTCCACTGGTTATGTGCCCAACGCGCGATGACCGGCAGCTCGCTCTTAACATCGACCACAGCTATGTTTCGGCCGGATTTTTTACCGGTGGACTTTGAACGCGTCACAACAGAGGCCAACCCGGTGGCGTTGTTTTCGCATCAGATTCGTCAAGATAAACTGAAAGGTGTCGAGCCCGAGGAGATCGATCGGCTAAAAGCTTCGGGCCGATTCGATTCCATCATTGTTGAGGCTGATGGGTCCAAGGGATTGCCGCTGAAAAGCTATGGCGAGTATGAACCGCCGATTCCGCAGTCGAGTGATCTGGTGATCCTGGTGATCGGGGTCGATGGCTTCTATCAGCCGATCGAAGAAGTCGTCCATCGTCCCGAGATTTATGCTGCAATGACACGATCCAGATTACGCAGTCCGGTGACGGCCAAAAATTACCTCAGGCATTTCCGAAACGCCAATGGTGCTCTCAAGAATGTTCCGGATTGTCCGGTTCTGGTGATGTTGAACCGGATCGACTTGCTGGAGGATCGACAGGTGCTGGCCGAGTTGATCCCGGGACTGTTGTCGAATGAGAGAGTAGAGGCGGTCCTTTTGACCGATCTGTCCGACTATCGGCTTGAGACCGTCTTTCGAAATGAAGTATAATAAGCCAAACGAACACAAGAAACAGGAGATGACATGGAATATTTAACAATCAAGTCATATCATGAAGCGCTCAATCAAGGGGCAGATGCGAAACAGCTCGTCCGGCATTACCTGGAACGAATCGATAAATATGATAAACAGGGCCCGGCGATCAATGCCATCATAGCTGTCAACCCGAATTGGGAAGAAGAACTGGATCAGATCTTACAGACTATGGACCCGAAGGCACCTCTATTTGCCGTCCCTGTCCTGGTCAAAGATAATATCGATGTCAAAGGAATGGCTACCACAGCCGGCAGCCTGTCTTTAGTCGACAATATAGCCACCGAAGATGCACCGATCATTCAAAGGATCAGACGGGCCGGCGGATTGGTTCTGGCTAAGACCAACCTACATGAGTTTGCCATCTGGGGGGAAACACTAAGTTCAATGCTGGGGCAGACAAAGAACCCGTATGATTTGACCCGTACCCCGGGCGGCTCTTCCGGAGGCACCGGAGCAGCCCTAGCGATGGATTTTGGGATTGTCGGACTGGGAACGGATACCATCAACAGTGTCCGATCACCCTCGTCAGCCAACAACCTGGTCGGTTTACGTCCCAGCACAGCAATATTAAGCTCTGATGGGATCGTTCCTTATTCATTTACTCAAGACACGGCCGGGCCGATGGCGAGAAATCTGGCGGATGTCAGCCTGCTGTATCGTGTCTTATCTGATGACTGGCGTCAGGTCGAAATTGAAAACAAGCCAAAAGTTGGCGTATTGCGTAGTTTTTTTGGAAGTAATCCCGATGTCTTACAGGCAATGGAACATGTTTTGGAGCGATTGAGTCAATCAGTCGAATTGGTTGAACTCGATGAAGAGTTTGATAATCAGTATCTGATCGATCAAGTCAGCGTTCATTTGTATGACTTAAAAGATCACCTCAATCACTACCTGGCTCAAAAAGATAATGCCCCGGTCAAAAGTTTTGACGATATCATTGCTTCCGGGAAATTCCACCCCGGTATCAAAGAAAACCTCGAAAAGGCAGCTCAACTATCAACGACAGATCCGGCCTATCAACCACGCATCGCTGAAGCCAAACAATGGCGAGACAGGTTGATTCGATTGTTTGATGAAAAAGATTTGACCGCTCTGGTCTATCCTCATCAGCAACAACTGATTTGCAAAATAGGCGGCTCTCAAATTGGGCGCAATGGCGTTTTGGCTTCGATCACAGGCTTTTGTTCGCTGTCACTTCCGGCAGGATTCTCAGCCCAAAGCGACGACGCCCCCCTTGGCGTGCCGATCGGTTATGAATTATTGGCACGACCGGGAGCGGATTTAGACTTGTTGACATTGGGTAAACTAGTCTTTGATGAAACAAAATTTGTCGCACCCTTAACAGGGAAAGGAGTTTAGCATGAATGAAACTATCCGTAACAACCTGCAATATCTGATCGATAAGCATGGTGATATGTATGACGCCTATACCAATTATGGTAAACAAGTTCACACCGGCGGTCCCCTCGATGATAAGACGATCTGGTTGATCAAGGTGGCAATATCTGCATCGAATAAATTGGACTATGCCCTGGCAACGCATATCAAAAAAGCACTTGATGCCGGAAATACCCGGGAAGAAATAGAACACGTTATTTTACTAACTGCACCAACAGTAGGTTTTCCCAACATGATGGAATCAATGTTGGTATTACGACAACTATTTGGAGAAACAGATTAGTTTGTTTTTACAAACATTGTGTAAAACATCAAGTTTATATTGAAATGTTTACTAAATATTAAGCCCGGAAGCTAGTTTTTTATTTACATTTACTCAGAAATGTGAAAAGATAGTTACAATAACTACTAGTTGACATCTGGAGTTATCAACTGGACGACATACAGGCTGAGGAGGTGGTTCCTGTATAGAGTTTGTCGGTCAATTATTTCTATTTTTAATTTATTACAGGAGGATTCATGAATAACGAAAATCATTCAAACGTTGTTCCCGAGGCTGAGTTTAACGAAACCGGTGCGATTCGTGATGCCAAAGCTCTTGGCATGCCGAAATTGATTACCCTCGGTGTCCAGCATACCTTCACCATGTTTGGTGCTACGGTACTGGTCCCGATCATCACTGGTTTTAATATCTCAGTTGCTCTGTTTATGGCAGGGATTGGGACATTGCTGTTCCACTTGATCACCAAAGGTAAAATGCCGGCCTTCTTGGGTTCATCATTTGCTTTTATTGCACCTATGCTTGCAGTTACTGAAATGTATGGTATGGAATACGCTCAGGGCGGTATTGTTGTTGCCGGTCTGGTCTATCTCGTGCTAGCAGGCCTGGTGGCTGCGTTTGGTATCGATAAGGTTGTCGGATTTTTCCCGCCTGTCGTTACCGGCCCAATTATCATGGTTATTGGGATCAAGCTGGCACCAACAGCTATTGATATGGCTTCAAGTGACTGGCTGATGGCGATCATCGCCTTTGTCCTGGTAACAGCGGTCAGCATCTTCGGACGCGGCTTCATTAAGGTCATCCCGGTCATTCTCGGCTTGATCGGCGCTTATGTCATTGCTGTTGTACTTGGAAAAGTTGATTTCACACCATTTAACGAAGCATCCTGGTTCGGACTGCCGCCATTCCAAATGGCGAAGTTTAACGCCAGCGCAGTTCTGACGGTCGCTCCGTTGGCATTGGCCACCATGGTCGAACACATCGGTGACGTTGTTGCTATCGGCGCTACCACCAATCGCGAATATATCCGCGACCCCGGTCTGACCCGCACTCTGATGGGCGATGGTCTTGCTACAGCCGTTTCAGCCATGTTTGGTGGACCTGCTAATACGACTTATTCAGAAAACACAGGCGTTCTGGCTCTGACAAGAGTTTGGGATCCGGTGGTAATGCGTATTGCAGCTGTCTTTGCCATTATCCTTGGTTTGTTTACCAAACTCGGCGCATTGATTTCTACTATTCCCGATTCGGTCATCGGCGGGATTTCGATCGTTCTCTTTGGTATGATCGCCGCTGTCGGTGCTCGTACCCTGGTTGAAAACAAGGTCGACTTTACTAAGACACGCAACCTGATTATCGCTGCGGTCATCCTGGTCCTCGGACTGGGCGGCGCTATGTTCCCGATCAATATCGGTACATTTGAGCTCAATATTGAAGGTATGGCACTGGCGGCTATCGTCGGTATCATCCTGAACAAAATTTTACCGCAAGATGTATAGGTCGTTCCTTACGAAGCGCTTCCTCGGAAGCGCTTTTTTATTTATGGCTTCAGTCGGTTGAGGATGAACGAAACATACAACGACCACACTCGGGTAGAAGACAAAGAAACGTCATTCTCGGTACAATATTCATCCCAAAGAATAAACGTTACATCATTATTTCAACAAACAAAGTATGATTAGTCAGACAAATAACGACCGCCCGGCTCAAATCAAGCCGGGCGGTTTCGTATAAATGAATCTTATGAGCTGACTTCCAGATCAAAGAAACGATGATAGTCCGTTTCCAATTCCTGGTAAACTTTCAAAATATCAGGATAGGTTTTATACCCGGGATAATTTTGCTGGATATGCTCCATGATTCTCAGGATGTCCTTTTGGACCTGCTTGATCAATGCAGTTTCTTCATAGCCCGGTAAATGGGATTGATTTTGCTTTGTACGATTGAATTCGTCGATCACCGATTGGTGCATCTCGCGAAAGATTTTGGCATCCACAGACGATTTGTTCATTTGAGCATCAATCGCGTCTTCTACCCGAATAATATCTTCTTCCTTTTGCCAGAAACTAAATCGAAGAGCTCTTAGGTCAGCCTGATTTACTTTGTTTCTGCCTGATAGCCAGGCACTGGCACGCAGAAGATTTCGGCTCAGTTTCACCCGTCGGGGAGAAATGAATATTTTGTGTTTATCGCGTAGCTTATCAGCAATTTGGACAACATCATATGCAATTTCGATCGGGATCTCGATTTGATCTAAATGATCCTGCAATTCAATGATGTCGGTTATCTTGATCGAGTGTTTGAACTTGATCGTATCATCCATCAATAACATTTTCACCTGGTTGTCCGGATCCTGCAGCGGTTTTACCAGAACCCTTGCCAGAAACCTGTCGTGTAGTGCCTGGAGCCGGATATCTTCCTCTTCGACATCGAGATCATCTGCCTGTTTGGGAAAGAAGTTGGTGTCGGCCATAAAAAAACGCAGCGGTGTCTGGATGATGTCGACTCCGTTTTTATATTCACCCTCATTCAGTATCGTCAGTAGACCGGAATTGGCGACCTGGTCACTAACACGGTAAAACTCACTGCAAAAAGCGATAATTGCATCGGGCAGGAAACCCTCAACATGTCGTTTGATGATCCCGTGAGATTTAAAATATTCGATGTCAGGTGCCCCGAAGATATTATTCGGTGAAATATCAGCTCCCATTTGAATTTGGAAATAAGGAGTTCCTTCCACGTCGCTAAAATCCATCATTCCTACCAACTCGCGCAGGACCGCGGTTTTTGCAATCCCGGGCTGTCCCAGGGCAACCATATTGGTTCGGGAAATCAAAGACAGCATAAGACACTCGGTAAAATCTTCTAATTCATAATACTTTTGGTTTAAAAAAGTCTTGGCTTGCTGCAGAGTTGTTACCAGTTCCATAAGCTCTCCTTAAATAGCGTTGTAAATTCGTTTATAACTTTGGTCGTGGTTTTGACCAATGTCCTTTTCTTCGATCGTCAGGATCTCATCAGAGATTTGTCCAATGTCACCATAATCCTCATAGGTCAACGAGTGCATGATCACGGTAAACATTTTGAATTGATATTTTTCCTTTTGGACTAAAAATTGCTGTTTGAATTTGCTCGAAATGCCGGCCAAACCATCGGTGAAGAACAAGATATCACTTTTTCTGTGATGGTCCCGCCGAATGTATTCTAAAGCCTTTTGCAGCGGTAATTCGAAATCGGTTCCGCCGGAGATGAAAGTATCGAGAATATCATAGACGTCCCGAGCTGAAATTTCAAGCGGATTGAGTTCTTTGATAAATAGCGGCTCTGATTTCGAGGCAAACTGGATGATAACTAAATAACGCTTTTGGATCTTGGCGATTTCAAGCAGTGTCAGGATATGTGTCCTGGTGTCCTGGATTTTTAAGCCGCTCATGGATCCGGAGCCGTCATAACAGACAATGATCGGACCGCGTCGTTTATCGCTCCGGTTGATCATCTTGCTAGTCAGCAGCGCGTCGTGTAAATAGCGGTCATAAAAGTCGGTTTCAAAGGATTCGATATCGAGAGCCAGATGGATATACTCATCATCAATCATGTCATCGATCCGATCGCTTCGATCGATCTTGTCGATCGGTTTCGCCTGGCGGCTTCTTTTTTTGTGCTGTACCTTCCTGGCGTAACGTTTATTCCTACCGATCCGGTCGATCATCTGCTTAAATTGCGGACTCGTCAGGCGGCGATAAATATCGATCACCTCGTCAAAGCCGACATCTGTCAGTGTGTCCTTGCGGATGCCGAGTTCATTCAGGCTGTCATCGAATTTATCGATATTACGAACAACATCTTCCAGAGCCTGATCCCACGGGATGTTGGCAGCCGGATTTGTCAGAGATGCTAACGTATCCAGTTGCTTATTATCAGTCGGAGGGCGATGCTCACCTGTCCGTTTCCATCCGGCTAAGGCCTGCTCTTGCTCCTGGCTTAAGGCAAATGTTTCGCTCGCGATCAATTCATCGTCCCCTCCACCGGCCTGGACTCGCTTTTCGCTGACCGGTTGTTCCGTCTCGAGGGGTGATATAAATTGATCCTCACCCAGTGTTTCACTTGCGGTTAGGTATTGATGCTTTAAAAAGGACGAAAAACGGTCGTTCATTTCTGTTTCCAGTCCGCCTTTAAACGTCTGGTCAGCTGCATCGGATCCATCAAGTCGTTCGTTTATCGCCTCATCCCCCGGAGAATTGTCGTATGACTCGTCCAGAAGTTGGAGCGATTCTTCAAACAAAGATGGCGTATCGTCATCCGATTCTTCGGTTTGAGAATCCATTGGGCTGTCAACAGATTTATTTTCACCGGGTGATTGGGCAAAATCATACAGATCTTGCAGCAGTTGTTCCATATTGTGCAGGTTCATTGCTTTATTTTGTTGTGCCAGGATCGATTGAGATAAATTTAATTCAAGCTCGCTCATCGTCTGGGTCAGTGCTTCCAGCCGGGCCGTAGCGACTTCGTGTGTTTTGGAAATAACATCACGCCCTCGAGAGTGTTCTAAGAAGAAATCAAGTAATCGTTTTAGTGCAATAAAACTGTCAGCTGAAGAACTGACACTCCGACGTCGTAATTTTGCCAGGACAGGACTATTTAATAAGGGGTTTAGCAAAAGTTGATGAGTATCGGATGAGGATTCCGGATCAAGTTGGATATATATTTTATACAAGGCAAAAAACACGTCCTGACTCAAGATGCGGAAATCGGGATAGACGTGTTTGCCTTGGGCAACAGTGCTTTGGAGTAATTTTGAATTTAAAAAGATCCGGTCGATTTCTAAGGCATCGACTTTATTGTGTTTTAAGTAATGTGACATGGTATCCTTTCGCTGACAATTACCAACAAAACCATCATAATACATAGGTGTTTGTGAAAATTTACAAAGAAATGGCATGAATTTGCGGTTATAATGGAAACAGGAGGCAATATGGAGAACTTTGTTTATTATAAACCCCAAACCCTCAAAGAATGTGTTTCGTTACTTGAAGAGCATCCAGATGCTGCTTTACTTAACGGTGGCACCGACCTGATTATTCAAATGCGTGAAGGGTTACGTATTCCGACGGACATCATAGACATAAAGAACATACCCGATTTACAAGGGATTAAAGTCGGTCCTGATGAAATATTCATCGGCGGCGCTGTTACAATGTCACAAGTCTATGATCACCCTGAACTGTCTAAGCTCTTTCCTTATCTATGCGATGCTGCCAGAAGTGTCGGGTCGATCCAGATCCGTAACCGGGCAACGATCGCCGGCAATCTGGTAAATGCTTCACCGCTGGCTGATACAGCGACACCGCTGCTCTGCCTTGAAGCCGTGATCCACACCTATGGTCCCAATGGGACCCGTGAGATTCCCTTAAACGAATTCTTCGTGTTCGTTCGCAAGACATTGCTCGAACCCAATGAGGTGGTCACGGGGATCAGCTTTAAACCGGATGCTCTGGACAAGGCTGTTTTCACGAAACTGAGCCGCCGCAACGAGGTCGATCTATCGACAGTCTGTTGCAGTGTTGGCCGAAAAGGTGGCGAATACCGAATTGCGTTTGGTTCTGTCGCACCGACACCTCTGAGATTATTAGATGTCGAAGCCTACTTAAAAGACAAAGAACTGACAGATGATGTGAGGCGTGAAGCGGCTGAAATAGCTCGGGGAACAGTATCTCCGATTTCTGATGTCCGCGCCAGCAAAGAGTACCGGCTTGATATGGTAGCCAATATACTCGAAGATGCCCTCGCCATTCTGCAGAAGGAAGGCTAATATGAAACAATTGATCAATTTTAAATTAAACGGTGAAGAAGTCGAACATTACGCTCCCCTGAACCGTACCCTGCTTAAAATGCTGCGGGAAGACTTTGACTTGACAGGTGCCAAAGAAGGTTGTGGTGCCGGTGAGTGTGGGGCATGCACTGTCATTATGGATGGGGTTGCCGTTAATTCCTGCCTGGTATTAGCTGCTGAACTCGACGGTCGTGAAGTCACAACCATCGAAGGTTTGTCAATGGATGGCAAGCTTGATCCACTGCAAGTAGCGTTTGTCAATGAAGCGGCTCTCCAGTGTGGCTATTGTACCCCCGGGATGATCATGACTGCAAAAGTATTGTTGAAAAACAATCCCCAGCCAAGTGAAGATGAAATCAAAGAAGGTATTTCGGGCAATCTGTGCCGTTGCACCGGTTATAAAAAGATTATCGAAGCCATCCAGTCGGCCGCTGATAAATATCAAGCGGAAAACGAATAGGAGGGACGTATGAGTACAGAATTTGTCGGCAAAAGTGTGAAACGGGTTGACGGAGTTAAAAAAGTTACAGGATCACTCAAGTATGTTGATGACTTAAAAATGTCAAAGATGTACTATACCGCGATTAAACGCAGCCCGTATCCTCATGCCAAGATCCTCAGTATAAATTTAGAAAAAGCCAAAGAGCTAAAAGGGGTCAAGGATATCATCACCGGTGATTTGTTCACCAAGCGTGGTGGTCTCTACCTGCAAGATAAAAACTTTCTGGCTGTCGGCAAGGTTCGTTATCGCGGTGAAGCCGTTGTAGCGGTGGCAGCAATCACTGAGGAAATAGCTCACAAAGCGGTTTCCTTGATCGAAGTCGAATATGAAGAGATGCCCGCAGTGACCAATGCCGTTGAAGGCATGAAACCGGGAGCACCATTGGTCCATCCTGATCTAGGTGAATACAAAGTCGCTCCAGTATTTTTCCCGGTACCGGGAACTAATATCTCCAACCACTATCGTCTCCGCAAGGGAAACGTCGATGAAGCCTTTGAAAAGGCGGATCATGTCGTTGAGAATAAATTCTATATCCCTCATATCCAGCACACACCGATCGAGAACCATGTTGCCATTGCTCAGGCCGAAATTGATGGAACGATTCAAATCTGGGCCAGCTGTCAATCGCCCTTTGCCGTTCGCCAAGCAATCAGCCATGACTTTGATATCCCGATGAATAAAGTTCGTGTCATGTCACCGGCTGTTGGCGGAGGATTCGGATCCAAAGGTGGGACTACACTCGAAGGAATTCTGGTTCCGCTGGCTCAGCGTAACCCGGGACATCCGATCAAACTGACATACAGTCGGGAAGATGAATTCCAAAACGCCTATGTCCGTCAGGGTCTTCATGCAACCATCAAAACCGGTATCATGAATGACGGAAACATTATTGCAGTACAAAATGAATTTATCTGGGATGGTGGGGCATATAACGAATACGGGGTCAACATTGCCAAAGCAGCCGGATATGCTTCATCAGGTCCGTATGACATTGAAAATGTCTGGACGGATTCCTACTGTGTTTATACCAATCATCCGGTCGGCGGACCTTATCGTGGATTCGGCATGGGTGAAATGCACTTCGGAATCGAACAAAACATGGACATTCTGGCCGAAAAGGTCGGCATCTCGCCGGTTGAAATTCGCCGAATCAACGGTATGCGCCCCGGTGGTGTTACCGGAACAGGTGAAGTTGTTGAAGTAGCAGGCTTACAAGAATGTCTGGAAATCGTGGCTGAGCGTTTAAAAGTAGAGGAAAAAGAAGCCCCGTCTGCTCCGCACAAATTGCGCGGCAAGGGGATAGCCTCCGGTTGGAAGGCTCCTTCCATGCCCAATACGGCCGCTTCAAGCGCCATCATAAAATTAAATGAAGATGGTACAGCTCATCTCATGGTCAGCGCCCAAGACATTGGACAAGGGTCTGATACCATCATGACTCAGATCGCAGCAGAAGTGCTATCGATCAGCCCGGATAAAATTACCATCCGTACTGGTGATACCGACCATACACCGTATGAATGGCAAACTGTTGCCAGTCGGATCACCTACAGTGCAGGTCGTGCCACTTACGAGGCTGCGATGGATGCTAAGAATCAATTGATTGAATTGGCTCAAATCAAGCTTGGTGTCTATGGTCGTGATTTGGAATTGAAAGATGGCTTTATCGTTGCCAAGTATCATCCGGAAAAACGGGTCAGCATTGCATCACTTGCTATTGGATTAGTTTTTGATGATGGCTCGGCTGTCCACGGACCGATCATTGGCCGAGGTGCGTTTATTCCGCCCAATATCCGTGATGCCGACAAGGAAACCGGTCTGGGAGATCACCCGGTAGCCTTCTGGACCTACGGCGTACAAGGGGTTGATTTAGAAGTTGATACCCGTACGGGTAAAGTCGATATCCTACGGGTTATTTCATGTTTCGATGTAGGAAAAGTAATGAACCCTCAATTGCTGGAAGGACAGGTCGAGGGAGCGATCATGCAAAGCCTCGGTACCGCCCTGTTTGAAGAACTAATGCTGAAGGATGGCAAAGTTTTAAATCCGTCCTTCGTTGACTACAAGATCCCGACCTCGGAAGATATGCCGGAAATGGAAATCTATTTTGTAGAAAACCCGGAAGAAACCGGTCCCTTTGGAGCCCGTGGTGTAGCTGAACCGGCAATGGTCCCGGCAGCACCGGCTACGGCCAATGCCATCTTTGATGCCACCGGCATCAGGATGTACACAATGCCAATGACAGCCGAAAGAATATATGAAGCACTCAAGCAAAAAGGGGTCAGTAAATAATAGAGAGAATCGGTAAAGAATGCAAGGAAACCTAGGAATTACACTGCGCAATTTAATCGAGGACAGCGCCTTCCAGGACATTGAAGTCCTGGCAGGCCACGGTGGATTGGATGTTAATGTCAAGACAGTAAATGTCATGGAAGTGCCCGATGTTATCAATTGGGTCGCTGAGGGCGAACTGATCCTGACAACAGCTTATTCGATCCGGGATGATATTGAGATGCTGAACGAGCTCATCCCACGGCTGAAAGCCAAAAAAGTAGCCGGTTTAGCAATCAAAATCAAGCGGTATGTGGAAGAGATCCCGGCCAGTGTGCTAGAAACTTCCAATACCGAAAATTTTCCTCTGTTAAGTCTGCCGATAGATGTGGCTTTTGGCGACTTGATGGCCAAAGCCTTGACAAAAATCCTGAACCGTCAGACCGATCTCTTAATTGAGATGGACAATTTCAATAATAATGTGAAAGATATCATGCTGCGCGGTGGTGACCTGCATGAAATTGCCAAAATGATCGCTGAGCTGACCAAGAGCCCGCTGGCAATTACGGAAGATATCTTTAATGACTATGTTGTAGTGGCAGACCAAGCTCTCAAAAAAGACCTTGAGAAAATCGTTTCAGCTTCGATTGCTGAAACAAAACAGACCCGGACAAGCAAACCGACGGAGACCATAAAAGTGATCGATATGGTCGACGGAACCGAAGTTTCCCGTTGGATCATCCCGATATTTTCATCCGAGACCTTTTACGGACAAGTTTTTATCTGGGATACAGAGGGTAATATTTCACGCCGGAATCTGGCCATGGTCGAGAATGCCACCAGTCTGATCGCCTTGAACTCATCACGAAAACTCTCAGTTTATGAAAATGAGAACAAGCACAAAATCGAGTTTATCGAAGATCTCTTAAGTGATAATGAGAGTGACAAACAACGGGCGATCGAAAAAGCAGCCTACTTTGGGTTTAATCATGGCAATATCTATTCGGTAGTCATTGCTAAAACAAACGAACTCAATCTCGATGTCAAAATGACACCAAATAACAGTCGGATCCTAAAGCAATTGGAAGCCAAACTGATCACAGTGGTGCGTCGGATCAACCGTTTGTACAGCGGACAGATCCTGCACGCACTCAAGACGGATCGGCTGATCTTTTTGCTTGGATTTGATTACACTACCACAGCAGAAAAGATAAGGGAATCAACCGACCAATTTGCCGAACAAATATTATATTTATTGAAGCAAGAAGGACTGCTCCAGCGAATCACCATCGGAATCGGTCGACCCTATGACAACTATCGCGAATTAAGCTCATCTTACCGTGAAGCCTCCAGAGCGCTACAAAAACTGGAACTATCCGCGACCCAGAATATTGCTCATTTTGAGGATTTGGGTATTTACCGGATATTGTCACATGAGCTGATTCAACCTGACATCATTCAGTTTGCTTATGAAGTGTTGGGAGATCTCTTACAATATGACCGCGACCGTGATTCCGATTTATTGGGCACGTTGCGAACATATTTGGAGTGTGGTCGCAATGTCAAACGGGTTTCAGAGGTCATGTTTACCCATTACAACACGGTGATCTATCGTTTACAACGGATTCGTGAGATTGCCGGGATTGACCTCGATGATGCCGACACTATGCTCAATATGCATATTGCCATCAAGATTTTAGAAGTCTTAGATTCGGAGAAGTAAATGAGAGCAGACGCAATCACGCGGGACTGTCTGACTTACCTCAAACAAAATCGCGGCCGGTATTTACGAGTCCATTCGGTCTTCCAAAGAGCCATCAATTTAGTCGATGACAACAATCAACTTCTGGCAATTTTGGATAATACGAAAGATCAGGGAGCAATCAGTCTCCAGCTGGATTTTGACACGACGATCTCTGCCATACTCCCTGGCGATCTGGCAGAAATTACCAATGTCGGTTTGGAATTCTTACGTGGCGGTCCGGTTATAGACATCAAAGGAATCAAACCTGACAACCTGACCATTCAAATGCGCAGACTGTGTACCGATCCGGTCGAAATGGTCGATCGTTATAACAAATTGCGCCGCTTCATTATCGAAGAAGGTTCGATGGACGGCTTGGCACCTCTGATCGACCAATCATTGCCACAGAACAACTATTGTAATTTTGTAGCTGACAACCTGTCCGACTTAGTCAGTTGGATGGAACAGAACCAGGTGAAAAAATTTCGAAATGGTCTGAGCGGAGTCCTCGGGTTTGGTCCCGGATTGACACCTTCGACCGATGATTTGTTAACCGGTCTGATGCTCGTGGCATTCGTTTTAAGAAAGGATCATCCCAATCCAATCTTCGATGTCCTGCTGAAAGATCTGCCCAAGATCGCATTAGGCAAGACCACTCTGATTTCGGAAGAAATGATCCGCCTGGCAGCTCAAGGCAAAACATCAAACAGTTATAAATCTTTTGTTACCGGGTTTTTCGGTCGCAATCCAGGAAATGTCCGTCAATTGGCTAAACAAGTCATAAAGACAGGCGCTTCGAGCGGAACCGATTTTCTGTATGGCATCTATGCTTCACAGACAATGGTAATCAATCTACTAGGAGGTAAGAATGCAGAAAGTTCAAGTCAAAAAGAATAGCTACTATGATTCAGTGACATTGATGTTGATCTCTCGCGATGTGGGAAGCATGGAGGGAGTCAAAGAAGTCATGGTCGGAATGGGAACCGATCTGAATCTCGAGTTGACAGAAAAGTTGGGGATCAAAAGTCCTGAACTGGAAGGGTTGACCAGCAATGATTTTTTCATTGCGGCCGATGTCGAATCAGAAGAGGTCATGGCAGCTCTGGAAGCCAAAGTGGAAGAATTATTGACGGCCAAGGCTGATGCCGGGGCGAGTGATTATCGTCCGGCAGGCTTTGACTCAGCTATGCAAACGATGGATCTCAATTTGGCCCTGATTTCAGTTGCCGGACAATATGCAGCTGAAGAAGCTGATCGTGCATTGGACAAAGGTCTTCACGTCTTAATGTTTTCCGACAATGTGCCGGTAGAAGATGAGGTTCGTTTAAAGGAAAAAGCCCGAGGCAAAGACTTGCTGATGATGGGACCGGACTGCGGTACTGCTATCATCAATGGCGTTGCGTTGGCTTTTGCCAATGCTGTGAAACGGGGTGACATCGGTATCGTAGGAGCCTCAGGCACCGGGTCACAAGAGGTATCTGTCCTGATCGATAAGTTCGGGGGCGGCGTATCTCAACTGATCGGTACCGGCGGAAGAGATCTGAGCGAAAAAGTCGGTGGAATCACTATGATCCAGGGGCTTGAAGCCTTAATAGAAGATGAAGCTACCAAGGTTATCGTTCTTATTTCAAAACCGCCGGCAGAAAGTGTCGCAGCAAAAATCTATGAAATCGTCAAGCAAAGTCCGAAACCGGTAGTAGTCGATTTTATCGGGGCAGATCCGCAGCCCATTAGAGATGCGGGAGGTTTCGCCTGTGTCAACTTAGAACACGCTGCTGCTCAAGCCGTTGCTTTAAGCCGGGGACAATCTCCGGAGGATTTAGCACCGCTGGATGAACAGTGGCAGAAAAAAGCTCGCGAAGTCGCTTCAGAACTGTCGGAAGAGCAAGAATATCTACTCGGTCTCTATACCGGTGGAACCCTGGCTGATGAAGCCCTGAAACTCCTCGGCAATCAACTCGGTGGAATCTATTCCAATATCGCATTTGACAAAGAGCATCAGCTGGATGACTTAAGTGATCTTAACCGTCATGTCGTTTTAGACCTAGGTGATGATCAGTTTACTCAAGGCCGACCTCACCCGATGATAGATCCGTTCACTCGAAATGAGCATCTTGAAAGCGATGTATCAAAACAGACTGCTGTTCTGTTGTTCGACTGTGTGCTTGGTTACGGTTCGCACCCGGATCCGGCTGCAGAAGTCGCTAAATCGATCAATAAGTTAAAAGAAAACGGTATCACTCCGGTCGCTGTCGGCAGCGTCTGCGGTACTGAAGGGGATCCACAGGATCTGCAGGCATCACAAAAGGTGCTGGAAGAAGCCGGTGCGATCATATTCCCCAGCAATGCCAAAGCGGTTGAGTTTGCCGGATTGGTCCTGGGACAAGGGAGGGCGTAATGAAACTGAACAACTTATTTAAAAGCGAACTCAAAGTCTTGAATATTGGACTGGAAGGGTTCTATAACGATCTAAAACAGCAGAAGACCGATACTGTATGGCTCAACTGGAAGCCCCGCAGTAGCTCAAATAAAAAGTCGATGTCCCTTTTGGACAAACTACGCAAGAAGTAAGGAGAGTATCATGGAAGACAAAATACTACAAGCCAATCAGGAAGCCCTACAACGGCTTCAATCCGCACAACCTGTTTTGATTGGGCTGGGCGTTGCCGGCGAGGATTTGCCGGATATGGACAAACACACCATTTTGCACGCCGGTCCTCCCGTTAGCTGGGAAAACATGAGTGGTCCTCTGCAAGGCGCTGTCATTGGTGGATTGATTTATGAAAAACTGGCTGAAGATGAAGAATCAGCTCGTGAACTGGCGGCTTCTGGCAAGATCCGGTTTGATTCCTGCCACCATCACCAGACCGTTGGCCCGATGGCCGGTGTTGTCACAGCATCGATGCCGGTTTGGATCATTGAAAACAAAACCTTTGGCAATAAAGCCTATTGTACGTTGAACGAAGGTCTGGGAAAAGTATTGCGTTTTGGCGCATTCCAACCGGAAGTCATCGAACACCTCAATTGGATGGAAGAAAAACTGGCTCCTGTTCTTAAGCAAACATTGGAATTAAGCGGAGAGATCGATCTCAAAAGCATGACAGCTCAAATTGTTCAAATGGGTGATGAAGGTCACAACCGGAACAAAGCCGGCACATCGCTCACCATCCGTGAACTGGCCCCTCATCTGGTCAAGACCGACTTTTCTGATGAGCAGAAGTCTGAAGTCCTGAAATTCATGAACTCGAATGACCACTTTTTCCTGAACTTAAGTATGCCTGCCATGAAAGCCACCATGGATCCGCTGGAAGGTATTGAGTACAGTACGATCGTCTATACGATGGCACGTAATGGTACGGAATTCGGAATTCGTGTTTCCGGTCTGGGCAATCAGTGGTTTACAGCTCCGGCTGAAATCATCGATGGTCTGTATTTCCCGGGTTATACGATGGAAGATGCCAATCCGGACATTGGTGACAGCTGTATTACCGAAACGGCCGGAATCGGCGGATTCGCTATGGCAACTGCTCCGGCTATCGTTCAGTTTGTCGGTGGTACACCTCAAGATGCTATCAACTACACCACCAGCATGTATGAGATCACAACAGAAGAAAGCAATTCATATAAGCTCCCGCCCATGAACTTCCGCGGTTCTCCTACCGGGATCGACATTATGAAAGTCATCGAAAGTCAAATCCTGCCGGTCATCAACACCGGTATTGCTGCGAAGCTTCCGGGTGTAGGCCAGGTCGGCGCCGGGATTGTTCACCCGCCGATGAAATGTTTTGAAGACGCTATCGAAGCATTCGTAGAAAAATACGTCGAAGAATAATCTAGCACTCAGTCAATACTCAGCCGATCCATCCATCGTGGGTGGATTCGGCTGGTACATAATAAAAAAGGAGACATCATGAAAAACTGGAACAAAGTAAAAATGTACGACCTGTCGATCCCGACAAGCATTCTGACACCGCCGTGGCCGACCTATGAGCCGCTACAAGTCAAATTCTTTAAACGCCTGTCACCCAATGGCGCGAATGGTATGGTCATCAACACATCAAACCATGTCGGTACTCACCTCGATGGACCGCTCCACTTTGACACTGCCGGCCGTGACATCGCCAGCCTGGAACTGGACAAACTGGTTGGACCGGGTGTTGTAGTTGACCTGAGTGATCAAGCGGAAGACTGGGGTATATATACACCCGAAGATATCACCAGCCGGGTCGAAGTCAAAAAAGGTGACATTCTGGTCATCAATACCGGATACCACAAATACGGTTTTGATCAGCCTGAAGCGGACGAGCGTCGCTACATGCTGCGTCATCCCGGTCCCAGCATTGATTTTATGAAATGGGCTCAGGAAATGGAAATCAAGTGGATCGGTGTTGACTGCGGAAGTGCTGACCATCCAATGAACACCAAGATCCGTGATTGGGAACCTGCGGAAGCCGAAGCCTGTGACAAAGTGTTCCAAGAGAAATACGGTAAGAAGCTGAATGAAGTGTATGAATGGCCGACCAACTATCAAGCCATGCATATTCAAATGTTCCCACAAAAATACGGTGAGATCATTCACGTTGAGTGCATGGGCGGTCAAATCGCCGAATTGTCCAACAAGCGCGTTGTCATCGGCTGCTTCCCCTGGAAGTTCAAAGACGGTGAAGCCGCATTTGCCCGTGTTGTAGCTTTCGAAGAAGAAGAATAAGACACTAAGGCTCACTACGGTGAGCCTTTCTTGAAGGAGGAAAAATGGGTCCACTCAAAGGGATTCGTGTATTGGATTTAACCAGGGTGCTCGCCGGACCGTACTGCACCATGATTTTAGGTGATTTAGGTGCTGAAGTGATCAAGGTCGAAATGCCGGGATCGGGCGATGATTCGCGCCAGTTCGGACCATATCAAAAAGGTGAGAGCGCTTATTTTATGAGCCTCAACCGTAACAAACAAAGTGTTACCTTAAACCTGAAAAGTGATAAGGGTAAAGAGATGTTGCGGGAGCTGGTCAAACAAGTCGATGTGCTGGTGGAAAACTTTAAACCGGGCACTATGAAACGCCTTGGTTTGGATTATGATAGCCTAAAAGAAATTAATCCCGGATTGATTTATGCTGCATCGACCGGCTTCGGCCAGACAGGACCTTACAGCGAACGCCCAGCATATGATGGAGTCGTCCAAGCCATGGGCGGAATCATGAGTATTACCGGTCAGCGGGGTGGTAAACCTACCCGGGTAGGCCCTTCCATCGGAGATATTTCAGCTGGTATGTACACAGCTATCGGTGTCTTAAGTGCGCTATATCACCGTCAACAAACGGGCCAGGGACAAATGGTTGACATCGCAATGTTGGATTGTCAGGTTTCGATGTTGGAAAATGCTATCGCCCGTTACGCTGTTACTCATGAATCACCCCAGCCGGAAGGTAACCGTCACCCGTCTATCGTTCCGTTTGAACCGTTCGAGACGGCTGATTATCCCTTGATGATCGCAATCGGCAATGACAAAATCTGGACTAAATTCTGCAAGACAGTCGGTCGGGAAGATTTGATCAACGATGAAAGATTCAAAACAAATCCGCTCCGGTTGCAACACTATGATATTATCCGACCGATCATAGCAGATATTATCAAGCAAAAAACCAACAAGGAATGGCAGGATATCTTTAATCAGGCTGATGTTCCCAACGGACCGATCAATACGATCGACCGGGTCGTCCATGATGAACAGGTAAAAGCCAGAAACATGATAGTGGAAGTGGAGCATCCGGTAGCAGGACACTTGATCATGCCCGGCGTACCGGTAAAATTATCTGAAACACCAGGTGAGATCCATTCACCGGCACCGGTGCTTGGTGCCGACAACGAAAAAATTTACTCAAGCATGTTGAATCTAAGTCCGGAAGAAATTGCACAGCTCAAAGAAGACAATATAATCTAGGAGATAATATGGACCGACAGATTATGCAACAACTCAATCAATTGATCGATCAGGGCAAAGAAGTTGCCCTGGTCATGGTCAGTTCGACGTCAGGAAGTGCTCCTCGCGATGAGGGCTCCATGATGCTGGTCGACCGGGAGGGCAATGTCCTTGCCGGTACTATCGGTGGCGGAAATATTGAGCACACTGCCCGTAAAGATGCAGCGGAGTGTCTCAAACGCAGACAGAATAAGACGTTTCATTACGAATTGACAATGGCGGATCGTCCTGATGCTCTGGGTATGGCTTGTGGTGGCATCTCTGATGTAGTAGTCAAAGTCTTCTATAACAATGACCCACTGATCATTTGCGGTGCCGGACATGTCGGTCAAGCGCTCTATGGAGTAGCCCAGTATCTACCTTTGGATACGATCATCATCGACAACCGGGAAGAGTATGCCAATCAGGATAATTTCCCCCAAGCCAGGGGCATCTATGCCGGTGACATGGCGCAACTCCTAAGCGATCTCGATGTGACTGAAAATGCCAGCATTGTCATCATTACCCATGGTCATCTGCATGATATTGAAGTTCTGGACGCAGCCATCAAAACACCGGCTCGTTATATCGGTATGATCGGCTCCCGAACCAAAGTGCGCTACTGCTTTGACGAACTGATCAAACGCGGTGTTGACAAACAACTGCTCGATAAAGTCTATTCACCGATCGGGCTTAACATCGGCGGAGAAACACCGGGTGAAATTGCGGTTTCGATCCTGGCCGAAATTTTAATGGTCAAATATGACCGTGATGGCCGACCGCTGAAAAAAGATCAAAAATGAAACGGGAAATAGTTTTGGTCCGCGGCGGTGGTGACATTGCCTCAGCCGTGATAGAAAAGCTGCATAATTCACGATACCGGGTGATCGTCAGTGAAATCGAACACCCGAGAATGGTTCGACGGACCGTCAGTTATGCCAACGCTGTCTATGAAGGTGAATATACAGTAGAGGGCATTACTGCAGTCAGGGCAGATGTGAATGAGATTGAATCGGTATGGGACCAGGGTAAAATTCCGGTGGTCGTCGATCAGGAGCAAGTTATTCTCGATCAATATCGACCATCAGTATTTGTCGATGGTACGCTGTCGAAAAAAGATCCCAATTACACCAAAGAGATTGCACCGTTGGTCGTCGGACTCGGTCCTGAGATCATTGCGGGTGTGCATGCTGATGTGGTGATTGAAACAAATCGGGGACATGATTTGTCGCGCTTGATTTTTGAAGGCAAAGCTACGGAAAATACCCATGTACCCGGAAGTTCGATGGGATTTACCACAGAACGGGTGTTGAGATCACCAGCATCAGGATATCTTGAAACCGACCTGGATATCGGGGAGCTTGTCACCGCTAATCAGGTCCTGGGGCATGTCTCGGGGCAACCGGTGATAGCTCAGATCAATGGAGTGTTGCGAGGCTGGATCCACCCAACTGTTGAGTTGAGAAGAGGGATGAAGATAGGAGATATCGATCCCCGCATGAAGAAAGTTTATTGTACAACGATCAGTGAAAAGGGGCGAGGCATCGCCGGTGGCGTTTTGGAAGCCATATTAATGAAATTGGATTGAGTCTTCGGGCTCAATTTTTTTACACGAAAGAATAGATGGGAGGCAGACTTGGCAAAATATCAACAACTGGAACATGTCTTTGGGCCGTTTATTCCACCGAGGCCGAAGCTTCTTGTGCTAGGGACATTTCCCTCCGTCAAGAGCCGACAACAGCAGTTTTACTATGGCCATCCCCGGAATCAGTTTTGGAGATTGTTAGCGGATGTATTTCTCGATCAAGTGCCTGAGAGTCTGGAGCAGAAAAAGGCCTTCTTGAGTCGTCATGGTGTAGCACTATATGATGTGATCGAGTCGTGTGAAATCATGGGAAGCAGTGACTCTTCAATTCGTAACATTGTACCGACAGATATTCGAAAGATCGTGGCAGAACATAGCATCGAGCAAATCTTTGTAAACGGCCGCAAAGCGGAACAAGTATTTTACCAATACCAACCTGATCTGGAGGCGATCTATTTGCCTTCTTCTTCACCGGCCAATGCTGCCATCAGCTATGACCAGAAACTGGCTGATTGGCAAAAAAAGATAACCGGACAAACACGGTTTGCAGAATGAAACAATCAAAAAAACACTGCCATGACAGTGTTTTAGGATGAAGAGAAATTCGATTACTCGACTAAAGTATAGTCCCGATCATATTGCTGGAGCAGTTCGACGACCTGCTCAAAGGTCTCTTTGATGGCCTGCTGATCCCGTAATAGAAAGCTTTCATTTTCTCCGGCGTCTTTAATCAGGTCTTCAAGAGCTGTCCAGTCGGTCAAATTACCATCAACTATGACTTGATCTTCCGAAACCTCGATCGTGACTTCTTTGACCGGAGCCGGTTCAGGTTCAGCTTGTTGCTGGGGAATGATCCCATCGACGCCAAAAAGGATTTCACCACCCGGAATGATCCCGAACTTCATCCCGCTACCGGTAATGATCAACAGCAATAATAATACCAGCAGGAGCCGCACAGGAAACCGGCGTCTTTTTTTGTCTTTTTTAATGGTGTAGCTCATAATTCCTACTTTCTGGGCATTTCTTCATAAAAGATCGTTTTGTCGCTTGAGTTGGAGATGCGGAGCAATATATCCCGCAGCCCGGTATAATCGCGCCAGTAAATGGCGTCATTACGATAATTGAATGTGATGATAATTACCGGTTTGTCGATCTCGTCCACTGCTATCTGTAACCATTCGGCTGTGTCATCCGTTTCCGGTTTTTTACGTTCGGACTGATCGGGCAGGATCAATCGCATGGCTTCTGTTTGAAGGTCATCCGGAAAGAAAACCTCTAGTCGTCCGATCTCTTCCTGATAGACCTGATACCAGTTTTGTTCGGTTGGACTACCCTCAAACTGGCGACTTTCCAAATACTCTATCTGTTCACTCAACTCAGCATTGGCCGTTTCAAGCTCTTCGCCGGTGGTGGCAGCTTGAGCAGCAGATGTGGTCAGGACCAAAAACAAAACGATCAAGATGACATCAAGCAGTGATGTCAAATCGATCAGCAGTCCTCGGCGTTTCATGGCTGTTTCACCATGGTCGAGTAGCGGTCAAGGAAAATCTGGATATTTTTTTCTGCTTCGCCGATTCCGGCTTCCAGGTATCCGTTGATCCCTTTGAAGATGATGGCGAACACTATTCCCCAAAAGGTCGAGGTCAGGGCGGAAAAGAACAGACTTTGCTCGATCGTACCAATCGATTGGACCATTGGTATGAGGGAAATGACCGTACCTAGGATTCCCAACAGAGGAAATATCGTCGTAATGTTCTCAAATATAGTGTAGCTTAAGTTCATTCGGCGGCGGTGTTCGATCAGGGTCTGTTCCCCTTTTAGATTCATCACTTCATCATAATGTTGCTTCATGTCGCCGTATGATTCCCAGCCTCCCGGTAGATAGCCCTTGGGGTAGAGAATAGCGGCAATCGACTGTGATTGACGTAGGCTATGGACTAAAAAATAGACATTGACCGCTGCCAGGATAAAGATCAAAAAATCGAAGCTTATAAAATTATTCCAATAGACACTTAAAATCGAATCATTCACCGTTGCCTCCTACTCACTTATACCACAAACAAAAATGAAATAATAGCTGATAAAAGAAAAGCCAGGCTATTCGCCCGACTTTAAAAAACGTTTTAGTTGAGTGAGTAATGATTCGAGTGTCTCTTCCGTAGACTTGTCAGTCTGATTCTCGTTACGGACATCATTTGGCGCCGGTTTTTCCTCCGGCTCGACTTCAACATCATCCTGGATTTCCTGTTCCTCCGGCACGAAATCGACATCATCGTCCGGCTCGTCTTCTGACGAGGTTGGAACCATGTTTGACAGATCGGTTTTGTCAAGAAACGGTGCCAGTGCCATCAGGGCAAATTGATTGGATAGACCTTTGATCTGACCGGAGCGGACAATTTGGCTCAAATGATCTTTGTTCAAAAACGGAGCCAGGGCGATCAACTGGGTAGCAGAAACGTTTGAACCGGATCGTAGGATCAGGCTACTCAGCGACTGGCTGGTGGCAAAGGGAGCCAGCCCGACCAGATGACTGGTCGATACCTTGCTTCCGATCATATTATCCATCAATTGCTCCAGGTGTGTTTGATCGAGAAACGGTGCTAACGCCAACAGAGAACTCGTTCCGAGCTGACCTTTCCGTATATGCTTCATCAAGCTTTCAGAATCGAGAAAAGGGGCCAGTGAGATCAGGGTAGCTGCCTTAAACGGTCGGTCCGTCATTTGCTCATCGATGGCCGACGGCTTAATAAAGGGGGCGGCTTCAACCAGATCATCATCGCTCAAGGGTTTTTGATCGACCACTTGCTGGACCACTTTTGATTCCTTTTGTCCCAACAATTCGTCTAAAGGCATATCCAAAATCTGAGCTAAGTTTGTCAGATTGGACAGCTCGGGCATGCTTTTGCCCAGTTCCCACTGGGATACGGCCTGATAACTCACAAGAAGCCGGTCGGCCAGTTCTACTTGAGTCATGTTAAGTTCTTTTCGCCGTTTGGCAATTTTGCGACCGATTTCTGTCATATTAAACATGGTTCCCTCCCTAATAGTCTTTCATCTGCCGAAATGGTATAGCGATCTCCGGCATCTCTTTGTGCAGTTCGCTTGAAAATAAATTTTGCCTGGTCGAGTGATAGTCCTGATAGAAGTCATAAGGATTGTCAGTATTTGGTTTGTGATGGGATAACCGCTCACGAATGATGTTTTTCATGTTCATGCTTCACCTCCTGCTTACAGCATAGAGGCATCGGACCGGTTTGACTATCAAGGGCTCGTTGAGTTAGTAACTCAAGGGCTGCTTTAGAGAAAAAGGGCGATTCCGCTATAGGCTAATAACGCTGCCATGGTATAGTTGATTGCTTTAGTGTGTTGTGAAAAAATCGTGCGAAAGAGAGAACCGAACCCAGCCCACAACAGACAAAACACAAAGCCACTAAATGACAACAAAACGCAAAAAGCCAGAATGATGATCCGGCTTTGAAAATATGGCAAGATAAAACCGCTGAGGGCAGTGATGCCGTAAATATAAATTTTTGGATTTACCAGTTGAAGCAGAAAGCCTGACCAGTAACCGGCATTAGCAGTCGAGGCCGCTTGGACCGTACCATGGGACGAAGCGATCCGATAAGCCAACCAAAAGATATAACTTGCACCGATCATCAACATCGGCGTTTTCATTGCCGGTATCAGGCGATACAGGGTCGAGGTAAATATCGCACAGGCTATCATCACCAGACTGAAGGCAGTGAAAATACCCAGTATGAATGGGATCGTTTTGATAAAGCCGTACTTAGATCCGTTGGACATGCTAGAGATAGTATTCGGGCCAGGAGTCATGGCGGTGATGATCATATAACTTATAAAAGCAGCCCATGGGAACATGGTGACTCCTATCTGGCATATAATCGGCCGATCAGATAATTGGAAAACCGATAAGGTACCAGGCGGTACAACAACGTAAACAGTTTGTAGTCCATCCCCATGACATACAAGGGAGCAGGGTTGGACTTCTCAATCAATTTCAGAAAATATCTGGCGGCATCGGAAGAAGATTTTCCGCTGCGCTCATCCGCTTCCATTCGCGAAACCGATCCTGTGACACGTTCCCGGTAAAGATCATTGGTTTGGACATGGATCCGGTTATCGGTAAATCCAGTGCTCAAATCGCCCGGTTCCACAGCAATTGCCCGGATGCCGAAAGGCTTCAATTCATTGTCAAGACACAGACTCCAGCTGGTCAAAGCACTTTTGGTACTGGAATAAAAGCTTTGAAACGGTATAGGAATGGTAGCTGCTACCGAGCTGATGGTAAAAATCCGCCCCTTGCGTGGGCGCAGCATGTCAATTGCTGCTTTAGTGATGTT
>JAAZLX010000103.1 GCA_012799095.1 Tissierellia bacterium | reverse complement strand
TGAGACGAGTCTTTGAAAGTCTATTACCGGGTGCACAGGTGATTCACTGTGCGGGGTTGATTACGATTGAAAGCAAACCGATACCGGGACTTTCTGCCGTAAATATCACCGGAACGAGAAATATCTTGCAGCTGTGCCGGGAATATCCGGTGGGGCGGTTATGTTATGTTTCTAGCGTTCATGCTTTACCTCAAATTCAACAAGGTCATGTTAAGCGGGAAATCAGACGATTCAGCCCGAGGCGAGTCATCGGTCAATACGCTAAAACCAAAGCCATGGCCTCTCAATTGGTCCACAATGAAGCGGCCGATGGGCTGAATGCCGTCGTGGTTTATCCAACCGGGATCGTTGGCCCGGGCAAACAGGGACAAGGTCAGACGACACCGCTAATCCAGGCTTTTCTTGATGGCAAACTGCCATTTTATGTCGAAGGGGGACATGACTTTGTTGATGTCAGAGACGTTGCTTTGGGCGTGTTGGCGGCACTGGAACGAGGCCGTCGCGGAGAAGCATACATTTTAAGTGGCGGCTACTACACCATGAAAGAAATTTTAGATATGGTAGCGCAGGTAGCAGGCAGAAAGAGATTGCATTTTTCCCTTCCGGCCGGTCTGTTTCGAGTGGTTGCTCCAATCGTGGAGGTCACCTCGCGTCTGGGTGGCAAGAAGCCGATGCTGACACGGTATATGGCTCATGTCCTGGCATCATTCGAACTATACTCGCATCAAAAGGCTGCCTATGAGTTAGGCTTTCGACCGAGACCGATGCTCGATTCAGTCACAGATACCGTCATTTCATTGATCGAAGGGGATGATGAAATATAAATTTCAGGATTACGAGATCACATTGGAACGAAAGAAAATCAAACACATCTATCTCTCGATCACTCCGGAAGGTGAAATTCGGATTCGTATACCTCAAGCGATGACGAATCGGGAAACCGATTATTTCCTTGAAACAAAGAGAGATTGGATAGAACAGAAACTGGCCGAAAGAAAGCCGTTGAAATCTATTGAGTGGATCGATGGAGAGCCAATCCCCCTGTTAGGAAAAACGTATCGTCTGAAATTGACCGATAGCTTGCTTCGCTTGCCCATGTTGGATGGGGGAGAAATCTTCATGCAACAATTAGACCCGGATGTGATGAATGTCCAATTGGATAAGTTCTACCGGACCCATTTGCAGACTTATCTCGATCGCCGGATAGTAATACTGTCACAGGAGATGGAGCTATCGCCTTCCGAGTGGCGGATCCGCAAGATGAAAACCCGCTGGGGCAGTTGTAATCCTCGAGCAGGGCGCTTATGGTTCAATCTGGAACTGGCAAAAAAAGACCCGGAACTGGTCGACTATGTGATCGTGCATGAACTTTGCCATTTGATCGAACCGGGACATAATCAGAGATTCTATCGGGTGCTTAGTCAATATGTGCCCGATTGGTCGGAGCGAAAGAAGCGGTTGAACGGCCGGCTTGACGTATAGCCGGTCATTTTGTATGATTGATGCAAACGATTTGCAATTAGGAGAAAGAATGAAATACATCAGCCTGATATTATTGATCATCATTGTTCTGACAGGTTGTCAGGCACCTACAACTCAGGAATCAGATGGCAAGATTACCATCATGGCCACTTTGTTTCCCCAATATGATTTTGCCCGGATCGTCGGAGGTGATCAAGTGACAGTGACATTGATCCTGCCACCGGGGGTAGAGGCCCATGCCTATGAACCGACCCCAAAAGAAGTCGGTGCCATTCAGAAGGCTGATTTGTTTTTATATACCGGAGAACAGATGGAGCCGTGGGCCCATCGTTTAG
>JAAZLX010000102.1 GCA_012799095.1 Tissierellia bacterium | reverse complement strand
CTCGATGGGCGACCGTTTCGGGCCAGAGACTATGCCATCGGTTACCTACCGGAAGAACGTGGTTTGTATGCCAAGGAACAGTTGGTCCATCAGCTGGTCTATTTCGGCCAACTTCGAGGGATGGACAGAACGACCGCCCGTGCTAGTGCCAGGTACTGGCTGGGGCGGGTCGACCTGTCAGAATATGAAAATAAAAAATTGGAGATCCTGTCGAAAGGTAATCAACAAAAGGTCCAAATCATTCAGGCTTTGATCCACGATCCCGACATTATTATATTAGATGAGCCTTTCAGCGGTCTTGATCCGGTCAATTCACAAGTGTTAAAAGATATCGTGCGCGAGAAAATAGCCCAGAACAAATTGGTGATCTTCTGTTCGCATCAGATGGGATATGTCGAAGAATTTTGTGATGACATTGCCCTGATCGAACAGGGCAAAATGATCCTGCAGGGTGATCTGACACAGATCAAGCGACGCCACGGGCAGGGAAAATACCATCTGGTATCGAATACCCCGGACTATTTGTTACCTGAACTCGGTGCCACGATCGTGTCACGGCAAAAAGACGGCTTGATCATTCAACTGGCACCGGAGCTGACCAAGAGTCAATTTTTGCAACGGCTTCTCGATCAATCGAGCGATATTCAGAGTTTTGCTGAATATCAACCCAGCCTGACTCAGGTGTTCATTCATCAAGTCGGCGAGTCAAACGGAGGTCAGGATGAATAAGTTTTTACGCATACTCCGGTTTGAGTTTTTTTCCATCACAGCCAAAAAATCATGGGTCATCCCTACGATCCTTTTGATCACCGTTGGCCTGCTGGCAGCCTTTCTGCCTCAGATCGCTGGATTGTTCGGCTTTGATGACTTTCCGGGCTCTACCATGAGCGAAACCATCATCCCGTCCGATTATTCCCCTCCAACCACCGGTGTTGTGCTGGATGGAGATGATGTCACACGGGACGATATCATAATGTTTCTGCCCCAGACTATCTTCTATGACAGCCAGGAAGAATTGGAACAGGCCATATTGGCTGATGAAATATCCGAAGCTTATGTCATCCATTCGATCGATCACTACACACCGGTCATGAAAGACTCGACCCCTTTCATGGGCAACTACTACCCGTTTGATCAATTTATGCTTCTGATCCGAGAACATCGTTTCCTGGGAGATGCCGTCGATTTTCCGGCTTACCGGGCGGCAATGGACCGGCCGATCGAACACACCCCGGTGATTCTCGGTGCTGACGCCCAAACCAACTATGGTTTCACGTACGGTCTGGTATTTGTAGTCTACTTCTTGGTCATGTTTTACGGTTCTACCGTGGCGACTTCTGTCGCACGGGAAAAAAGTGACCGCACAATGGAGCTGCTGATCACCAGTGCCAATCCGAGTAAGTTATTTTATGGCAAAGTGTTCGGCGCCGGTCTGGCCGGTCTGCTTCAATTCGGTCTGCTGGTCGGCAGCGTATTTTTGGCCTTCAGCCTGAACCATCAAGCCTGGGGATTTAACATTCTGCGTTATTTCGCCATCCCACCCAAAGTCTGGCTGATCTTTCTATCCTTTACCCTGACAGGCTATCTACTCTATCTATTCTTTTTTGCTATGCTTGGTGCTACCGTATCCAAAGTGGAGGATGTCGCTTCCGCTTCCAGTCCACTCACCATGTTGATGGTAGCCAGCTTTATCGCCGTCAACTTTTCCATGTCCAATCCGGACTCGTTGATCATGAAAGTTATCAGCTATGTGCCATTTAGTTCCCCGATCGCGATGTTTGCCCGCAGCTCTCTCGGTTCCGGCGTCAGTGACATAGAAATCGTTATCAGTTTTCTTCTGTTACTGGCCAGCACGATCTTTAGCGGTTTCGTTTCATCCAAACTGTATCGTCTGGGCACCTTGAACTACGGCAATCGTCTCAAACTGGGACAAGCCATCAAGCTATTGCGTCGTGATGCTGAATAAACAAAAAAAGGAAACTCCATGTTGGAGTTTCCTTTGCTTTCCGGTGATCAATACCTTGCCCTCAGGACATTCATCGCTCCGAGATAAGCAAATACCAGTCCGATCAAAAACCTCAGATTAAAGAATGAGGTGGGATTATTGATCATAAAGAACCAGGCGGTTTTCAGTCCTTCGATCAGGTTGCCATTGAACGATTGTGAAAACAAAGCGGCATTGGCAAACAAAAACCCGGCTACTACCGACAAAAAGATCACCACGATCAGAATGATTTTTTTATTCGGTCCCTGCTGTCCGCCGAGCATGTCATAACCTTTGGCGGCAAACATGGCGATCACAAAACCGAGATATGAAATAAAAAATCCAAAATAAGCCACGGTAGCAAATAAGACAGCCCCTAGCAATCCGCCCAGGATCGCGCCGACGATCCCCAATAGCATATTGCCCCGGTAGACCGGCTTAATGATGGTTTCATCTACTACCTTCATGGAACGCCCGCTGGTATATCGCTCAACCAGTTGATTCGCCTGGGCTAAAAATGTATCATATCGTTCTTTGTCTAGCCGATCGATCCCGGTTCCGCCGTAAAAACCATTTTCGCGCTCACCCGGTCGCCGGACCGAAACAGAATTGTTCTCTCCGATCTGCTTGAGCTTGGCAATCACTTCCGATAGTTTGTTGTCCGGAATCTCCGGTCCCAACTGATAGACTGATTCATATTGACCCAGATGAACAATAAGTTCTCTGACTTCTTTCATCGATGACTCCCCCTAAAATTCATATCCGTCCAGCTCCCACTTGTTCACATCACAAAATGGTCCGCCACGGAACTCATCCTCCAGCATATCCATCTCGACATCATCATAATAACGTCCATTATAGCGAACTGCTTCCCGCCGCCGTCCGATCTCTTTAAAGCCAAGCTTCCGATAGGCATTTTCACCCCGAACATTAAAGCTGAAGTATTTCAAATTGATGTTATGCAAATTTAATACCCGAAAACCGAAATCAAGTAGCAAGGCCATTGCTTCGGTTCCATAGCCGCTGTTGCGATACGCTTTGTCACCGATAAAAATCCCCAGATTGGCCTTGCGGTGCAGATGATCGATATCCATCAGACCGCAGTTTCCGATCACCCGGTCGGTCGAGAGCAGTACGATCGCCAGACTGACCTCATCCTGATTTTGGGCCATCTGTTCCAAGGTTGCTTTTTCGATCATCTCACTAAACACTCTGTGGTGTGAGCCCAGGCCCAGGGTCACCTCCGGGTCATTGAGCCAACGGGTATAGATTACAGCATCATCAGGTTGGATCGGTGACAGGTAGACCCGTTCACCGGTAATTTTTGGATAATACATAGTCTGCCCCTTTCAGTTGTATTATTGTAACACGCGGAGTGTATGGGGTAAAATAGATGGACAAAGAAAAGGAGTGACAAATGAATGTAATGCCACGCACTCAAGTGCCGACCGAAGAAACCTGGGACCTGACCAACCTCTACCCCGACCTGGATTCGTTCGAAAAAGACAAGGACGAGTTTAAGCTCCAGGCGCAACAGATCATCGAACGCGACTTGACAGGTCTGACCGATCCGGTGGAAATCGCCCGCCTGATCCGTGAGACGGAACAGATGTATGTTCGAGGCAGCCGATTGCGCAGCTTTGCTCACCTATCGATTGCGACCGACATGACCAACACCGACTGGCAGCGGATAAACGCTCAATTGGGCCTTTTTATGAGCCCTCTGATGATACAGCTGAGCGAGGTCGAAAACTTCCTGGATCGCCTGCCAAAAGAAACCTTAACCCAGGTCGCTCTGGAAAATCCCGACCTGAAAACCTTTGTCGAAAACAAGCTGAGGAGACAGCCCTTCCGTCTGTCGGATGAAATGGAAACGGCTCTCGTCACCTTGGAAGATACTCTTGATTTACCCTATACCATCTACCAACAGGCCAAACTGGCCGATATGACTTTTCCCGAATTCAAGCACAAAGGGAAAAAGCATCCTTTAAGCTTTGTCTTGTATGAAAATCATTATCAGCACCATCCTGACACCAAGCTACGCCGCAAAGCCTTCAAGAAGTTCTCCAGGCGGCTCCGTCAATCGCAGCACACGATCGCAGCGGCTTATATCGCCCAGGTGCAAAAGGAAAAGCGACTGTCTGATATGCGGGGATATGATAATGTTTTTGAATATCTTCTGCTCGATCAGCAAATTTCCCGTCAAATATACGATCAGCACATCGACACAATTTTCGAACACCTGGCACCGGTCATGCGCAAATGGGTCGGCTTGTTACAGCAAGTCCACGGGCTGAAGAAGGTCACCTTCCCCGACCTGCAGGTTCCTCTGGATCCGGAGTTTGTCCCTGAGGTAACGATCGATCAGGCAAAAGACTACGCCAAAAACGCCCTCAAGGTCATGGGACCGGATTATTCTGAGATCGTACGAAAAGCACTCGATGAACGCTGGGTGGACTGGGCCCAAAACATCGGCAAGAGCACCGGCGGCTTCTGCTCCAGTCCGTATGGGCATAATTCCTACATCCTATTGAGCTGGACCGGTGTCCTGAGCGATGTCTTTACCCTGGTCCACGAACTGGGCCATGCCGGACACTTCCAACTGGCCAACCGGGAGCAGAATCTATTCAGCACTCGACCGAGCCAGTACTTCGTTGAAGCACCATCAACGATCAATGAAATGCTTTTGACCAATGACCTGATCAGCCAAAGCGATGATCCGCGCTTTCAGCGTTTTGTTTACAGTTCTCTGCTAGGCAATACGTACTATCATAATTATGTCACTCACTTCCTGGAAGCTCATTTCCAACGCGAGGTTTTACGCCTGGTAGACAAAGAAGAAGCCCTGACCACAGAAAAACTGCACCAATTAAAGAAACAGACCCTGACCGGATTCTGGGGCGATGCAGTCGAGATCGACGACGATGCCTCATTGACCTGGATGCGTCAACCTCACTACTATATGGGGCTCTACCCATACACCTACAGTGCCGGCCTCAGCCTGGGAACTGTCATGAGTAAACAGATACTGGACGAAGGTCAGCCGGCGGTCGAGCGCTGGATCGAAGTATTGAAAGCCGGTGGAACCAAAGGTCCGGTCGAATTGGCTCAGGTTGCCGGGGTCGACATCACAAAGCCCGATGTGTTAGTCAACACCATAGGTCACATCAACTCTCTGGTCAATGCCTGTATCGAACTGACTGAAAAGATAGATGAGGAAACAGATGAAAACGCGTGAAGAAGGCTTAGCTCTACTAAAAGAATACAATAGTGATCCCTTTTTGCTCCAGCATGCCATGACGGTGGAATGCGTCATGCGATATTTTGCCCGGGAAGAGGGCTTTGAAGACGAAATCGATTATTGGGGTCTGGTCGGCCTGATGCACGATCTGGACTTCGAAAAATACCCTGAGCAGCATTGTATCAAGACACAGGAGATCCTACGTGAAAACGGCTATGAGGAGGATTTTATCAGGGCTGTCGCATCTCATGGTTACTCTATCGTGACCGGCATCAAGCCGGAGAGACATATGGAAAAGGTCCTATTCGCGGTCGACGAGCTGACCGGCTTGATCGGTGCCTGTGCCCTGGTACGACCGTCCAAGAGTGTAAAGGACATGGAATTAAAAAGTCTCCGAAAAAAATTTAAATCAGCCTCGTTTGCCGCTGCCTGTTCCCGGGAAGTCATCCAAATAGGAGCTGATATGCTGGGCTGGGAACTGGATGATCTGCTTCAGCGGACTCTTGATGCCATGAAAACCTGTGAAGACAAGATCAGACAGCAAAATTAAGTTTGACCCATGACCCGAGATGATAGTCTCGGGTTTTTTCATGAAACAGACCAACCATCTATGAAAGCCGGATGGGGAGTGATACACTGAACTGGACAGAGAATACATAGAATGAGGTATTATCATGGGCTTTTTGCCATTTGTCACGATCGGAGCCGGAATTGCTATCGGGCTGTTGTTTGCCCGTCCCAAACTATCTTTAGTGATCGATCAGATCCTGAATCTGTCGATCGCATCGATCATGCTGATGATCGGTCTCAATCTGGGGATCAATGATTCGATCATCCGCAATTTTGTCTCGATCGGTTTCCAGTGTCTTATCATCAGCCTGAGTGCACTGTTCTTCAGCATTCTACTGACCGTGATTGTAGAACGATCGGCTGTCCGGCTGGATAAGCAGGCGTTTCCCGATACCAGCAATGAGTTTCTCGATGAGGTCAAGCAATCACTCGCGCCGGATAAAATGTCCTGGATCATCCCGATCTGCATCGGAATCGGTCTGGTGATCGGTCTGATGTTTCGTGACTCCCTGTCCAGTGATGTGATCGATACCATCTTCAATTGGTCACTGATCGTTTTGTTAGTCTGTGTCGGCTATTCCCAGGGGGCCAACCGGGAAATATTTACCTACCTAAGACGACTGGGACTGCGCTTTCTTTTGTTACCTCTGGCCATTACTGCCGGTTCGATCATTGGCGGTTTTGTCGCCGGACTGATTTTGGGCCTGCCGATGAATATTTCTGTTATCTCAGCCAGCGGTATGAGTTTTTACTCGCTGACCGGGGCGTATATGACCCAGACGTATGGCTTGGAAATCGGCACCTATGGCTTTGTGGTCAATGTGTTCCGGGAATTGATCGCTATTTTATTTGTCCCTCTCCTGGCAAAAATCAGTTCGGGCTCGCCCATCGCCGCCGGCGGAGCGGCCAGTATGGACGTCGTATTAGCTCCGATCACACGGTTTGTCGGCCTGCGCCTCAGTTTGGTCTGTCTGGCTTCCGGACTTGTCCTGACATTTATTATTCCGCTATTACTGCCTGTGCTGACCATTATACTGGGCTGAACCTGCTAAGCTTTTCATGACATGACAAGAGCGAACGATCGTTGTTCGCTCTTGTTCCATGTTACGGGTTATTACACGTAGATATCTTTTTTCTCAAACTTCTTCATGCCGATGATGATAAACAACAGCGCCAGAACGAACAGGATCATAAGCTTAACCACCGGAGTCCCTCCCGGCTGTTCCATCGAACGTTGCAGGAACATGTTGAAGGGGAAATAATCCCTCAGCTGGTAATATCGTTCACTCATATTGGCCAGGACCGGTACAAAGTAGCTGATCAGGATGGCGGCCAGACCGGCGGTCTCTGCCCGACCCCGAGGCAGGATATTGACCAACAATACCCCCAATCCGAAAAACAGCAGGTGGACGACTGCCAGTGCCAGGGTATAGTTTTTAAGCATCGTCATCACACCGGGAAGATAATCCTGAAGAGCCGACCAGTTACACAAAAACACGACCAGCTGCAGCAAGAGAATGATCACGATACCTGATGCAACCTTTTGAAGATAGATCCTGGTCCGGCTTCTCGGCTTTGTCAATAGAAAGTCAGCTGTTTTACGCTGTTCTTCTTTGGCAAACAGCCCAATACCCAGAAATAATCCCTGAGAAGCCACCATCACCATCAGGTAGGAAGCAATGATCGAAAAGTAGTCCGGCAGGTAGGTAATGTCGAGATCGACCATGTTGAACAGAGCTAATATGACCCGTGGGATACGGTTCAATAAATCGACCACACCGGTCGTTCCATCGCCGATGATCGAATCAAATTTGATGATGCCGGCATACGACAGAAAGAAAAAAGCGAAGCTCCAGATGAGGATATTCAAGCGAGAGGCTTTGACTTCACGTTTGATAATGTTCATACTAGACCTCCAGATCCATCTTGATAAAACGCCAGTAACTAATGCCTGCCAGGACGAAGACCAGTCCCAGACTGATCAGCAGATTGGTTTGGTCAATGCCGTTTCGCTGGACCTGAGCTGGATCAAACAGTCCATACAGGCTGATTCTGGATATTTTATCGTCCTCAAGCAGGCGACCGATGATTAGCATAAAATAGAATCCGAAGCTGATCGACGTTGCCGGACCGGTTACACTTTGAACCCGCTTTTTGATAATGGTCAGCAGTGCTCCCAGAAAGAAGAAAATCAGCTGGAGCAAACTGCTGCTGCCTAAAATCTGAAACAGCGCCCGATCCATCTCAAGATCCAACACGATCCCGATACCATAGATCACCAGACCGATCAGTCCGTTGATCAATAGGAGTCCGATCAGACCGACGCTGACTTTCTGCAGCCACAGCTTACTACGTGAGATCGGTTTGGAAAACAGAAAATCACTGGTGCGATTCAGTTTCTCCCGGCCCAGCAGATACATTCCGCTCATCAGCGACAGAATGCCTAACAGCAGCTGAATAAAGGTGTATATGTAAGCCATGTAACCGGAATATGTACCAAAGGTCGTGATGTCCAAACCGAAGCCCAACAGAAATTCAGGCGGAAACCCCTGTAATAATGCATTAAGGTCATCCATGCCCATTTGAAACGCCGGGTAGAATGTCAGAAATAGTCCCAACGTTCCCAATATAGCGATCAGCCAGCCCCGAAGCAGCTTCAGATGCCAGGCCCATTCATGCCGAAAGGTCGTCATTGTCAGGCCTCTCATAATAGTCCATAAATAATTCTTCCAGCGAAGGGTCTTCCATCGACAGGTTTTGGACATCAAACCGGGCTAGTTCACGCAACAGTTTGTTCAGTTCGCCTCGGTACACAAAGTGCAACTGATCACCAAACCGTTCCTTTGACTCGATCATATCTGATTTCTCAAACTGATCCAGATCTGCCGGATCGGCCATCAAACGAATATTTTTGTAGTGATTGCTTTGCAATGAAGCGATTTTGTCCATATCTTCGATCCGACCGTCCTTGATCAGTGCGATCCGATCACACAGCCGTTTGACCTCGGTCAGGATGTGAGAACTGAATAGAACTGTCGCACCGCGTTTGTTCTCTTCCTCGATCAAATCGAAAAAGCGTTGTTGCATCAACGGATCCAGCCCGCTGG
>JAAZLX010000101.1 GCA_012799095.1 Tissierellia bacterium | reverse complement strand
CTTCAGACCATGGTCTGGCTTTGGCTAGATCGACAATACCACCGGCTCCATCGACTGCACTCATACCTTCTTCCGACTCGGTAATAAAGGCGATGAAGGCTCGAACCAGAGCTTCCGATTCCGGGCTTTCAAAGTCACCTTCTTCCCGCGTGACATAACTAAAGGGGCGCTTTAACGAATAGTCATTCGAAAGCACATTTTCGATCGTCGGTTCGACTCCTTCATAGTAGAGTGGTTTTAAGTTATTGGCGGCAAAATCAGTCGTCAGTGAGACATAACCGATGCCATTGATGTCGTTACCGACTTTGGATGCCATGTCTCCATTTCCTGATGTTTCTACTGCTGTGGCGGTCAACGTATCGCTCTCATCATCAAACCCGATGCCGCTTTCAAATGCCTCTCGGGTACCGGATGTCGCATCACGAGTATAAACGTGGATCTCTCCCGAAACCGCTTCCGAAACCGGTTCATCCGTCGTTGCCGCCTCTTGATCGGAACAAGCTGCCACCATCAGACCGACCAGTAATACCACCAGCAATATGCTTAATTTACGTTTCATATGTTTCTCCTTTTCTTGTTTACAAGATAGAGTCTAACAAGGTTTCATTAAGCCCATATTGTCGAAGTGTTAAGGTCATGTTAAGTCACCAGCGGCAGCCGGACAGTAAAGCGCGAACCCAGACCAACCTCACTGTCGACCTCGATCGTCCCCCGAAATGATATCACGATATGCTTGGCGATCGCCAGACCAAGTCCGGTTCCGGCCACGTCCAGACTGCGGGCTTTGTCTACCCGGTAGAAGCGCTCAAAGATGCGTTGTGCGTCGATTTTACCGATCCCGATACCTTCATCCGTTACTTCCAGTATAAAGCTGGTATCACCCTTCCTGGCGCTGATAGTGACATGCCCACCCTCCGGCTTGGAATATTTGACGGCATTTTCAAACAGGTTTAATACCAGCTGTTTGAACAGGTTTATATTTCCGTAAATCTCAGCCTCCTGATGAGTGTAGTCCGATGAGAATGAAATTGCCGGATGGGTTTGCACAGTCGCAATCAGCATATCCTGCAAAGAATGAAGTGTCTCATAAGGATTAAATATTTCTTTATTGCTATTACTTCGTTCGTCTTTTTCTATTTCCGACAAGACCAACAGGTCTGTCACCAGATCATTTAACCGATCGACTTCCTGATTGATGATTTTCAAAAAATACTGCCGTGTTTTCGGATCGACTTCCGTATCGATCATCGTCTCAGTAAATCCTTTGATCGAAGTCAAGGGGGTTTTCAATTCATGTGAGACATTTGAAACAAAGTCTCGTCTCATCTCCTCCAATTTGGTTTGATCCGTGACATCTTCAAACGTCAACACGACCCCGATGGTATCCCCGCCATCTGTGATCGGTGAAGCCATGAGCCGAATATCGTTATACTTGATTCGGACGCGGTCTTCGATCAACTGGTTTTTGTTAGGATATCTCAACAGTTGATCGATCGCATCGGAAACCCGTGAATGACGTATCACTCCCAGAATGTGTTGATCGACTACCTGGCCGGGATCGAACTCAAACAGTTGACCGGCCTGCTGATTGGCTCGTAAGATCAATTTCTGTCGATCGACTGCCATCACACCGATGGCGATCGATCCAAAGACTGCTTCATTTTCTATTGCCTGCCGATCCATTCGGGCAATCAGTTGATCGACATGATCGATCATCGAATTAGCCGCATAGGCGACCTCTCCGACTTCATCAGTAGCCTCAACATGGATGTGTTTGGTATGATCCCCCTGCTTTAATGCCTGGAAGAAGGTGATAAATCGATCGGCCAATTGTCGACTGCGTTGGCTGACCCGAAGACTCCACAATCCGGACACCAGAAATGACAGTACTGTTCCGGACAAAAAATATTTCCACCAATTCGAGACGATCAATCCCTGGTCAGCCCGTGAGAAGATCGACACATATCCCGGAATATCTCGTGAATATCGAGTATAAACGTATAACTTCTGACCGGTGGAGGATGTCAATTTGGTTTGATTGAGCTGACGAAACTCGACCGCAGTATGACCATAGAGGTTGGCATACTGGGGCGATTCGTAAATGGCTTCTCCCTGCCGGTTATGGATCTGGATCCCGAAAATAAACGGCGCTTCGGCTTCGTCCAATTGATCGACATTGCCGGCTTCATATTGATTGGAGACAAAAGTAGCGAACCTCGCCATGATGGCAAACTTCGCAGCTTCAACGTCCTTTTGTGCATTCAGTGTTCCCAGCGTTCCGAAAAGTAGACTGATCACAACCGTCAGGCTGAGACTATAGGTCAGGATCCGTTTATTCATCAGGTAATCTTATATCCAATTCCCCGAACAGTCGTGATCAGGTCCTCACCCAGTTTGCTTCGCAAATGGCGGATGTGGACGTCGACAGTTCGGCTTTCACCATAGTATTCATAACCCCAAATCTTATCTAATAAGAAATCGCGGGTCATGACCCGACCTCTGTTTTCAACCAGACACTTCAGTAACATGAATTCTTTGAAGGTCAATTCGACCGGCTTACCGGCATTTGTCACGGTATACTCCCGGCTGTTTATGATGATATCACCTACTTGAAGGATCTCTTCTTCCACCACTTCATCCACCCGACGAAGCAGTGCTTTGACCCGGGCGATCAATTCACGGACACTGAAGGGTTTGGTCACATAATCATCCGCCCCCATTTCCAACCCGACTATTTTATCTAGTTCAGTACTTTTAGCCGTAAGCATAATGATGGGCATTTTATGAGTTTCGGGTTGCTTTCGCAACATGGTACACAGTGTCAAACCATCTATTTTGGGCAGCATTAAATCAAGTATCAGCAGGTCGTACCGATTCTTATTTATTTGTTCCAACCCTGCTTCGCCATCAAGGGCATAGTCCACCTGATATCCGGCCTGTTCCAGGTTGAACCGGATCAGTTCAATAATGTTGGATTGATCTTCAATTATCAGAATCTTCTTCATGCCGCCCCTTTTAAGTTTATCTATTGTAAATCATCAAACAATCTAGCACTATTAAAGCATACCATTGTTAAGACCATGTTAACAGATGGCAGGCGGAACGAAATCTTCAGCAGAATCCCGACACTTTTCCGCATGAAAAAAACTCTATCCGAAGATAGAGTCTTTTGGTGCGGATGAAGGGATTTGAACCCCCACGTCCTTGCGAACACTAGGACCTGAACCTAGCGCGTCTGCCATTCCGCCACATCCGCAAGTGCCTTGATTAGTATAGCATAGCTGATTCATTTTGTGAATATGTATCGGTTTAAAGTTGTTTTTATTTGACCGTTATTGATAAAAAAAGACAACTTTCATTTGAAAATTGTCCTTGCTCTCGATGGAGCAGAAGACGGGATTTGAACCCGCGACCCTCGCCTTGGCAAGGCGATG
>JAAZLX010000100.1 GCA_012799095.1 Tissierellia bacterium | reverse complement strand
CATCCGGTATCGTTGAGCCGATTTCAGGTGTTATCGGGGCACTGGCTGTCATCATGATGCAGCCTATTTTACCCTACGCCTTAAGTTTTGCCGCCGGAGCCATGATCTATGTCGTGGTCGAGGAACTGATCCCGGAAGCTCAAAGTGCCGGCGATTCTGATATTGCCACCATCGGTGCCATGCTTGGTTTTGCTGTCATGATGTTGCTTGATGTAGCATTGGGTTAATAGATCAATTCAAACAAAGAGAATGTAGAATCTAAAAAAACGATTCCGGTAAAGGAATCGTTTTTCATTACCAATCAATTATTTCATTTAAATCAAGTCCGGACTATTCTGTTACCTGTTGTCGCAGATAACTCAAAATATCACCGACAGTCCTGACATTCATGATCGCTTCGTCCGGAATCCTCAAATCGAGTTCACTTTCGATATTGATGATCATTTCGGCTGCATCAATGCTGTCAGCTTTTAGATCATCGACTAATGATGTTTCTTCTGTGATGGTCGCCGGATCAACATCCATTTGTTCGGCGATCACCCGGATAACTGTTTCAAACATAATAACTCCTTTACATTATCGGTATGCAAGCTACCGTAAGTGACTGTGATCAATTTTTATTGTCTGTTATATTATAGATGTCCGGCCAAGAAATCTCAAGTTCTGACTCGAGATTTTTTTCTTCGTCCAATAATTGCCTTAGCTGATCGGTGTCAGATTGGTTTTGACTTGTTTTGTCATTTTTCCGAGGTTTGGTTGGGCGGCGTTTGGCAGGCGCATCGGCAGTCGGCTTGAGTTCCTGAACCGAAGGATCGCTTAAATCGTCAAAATTTCCTTTGATCACCCGATAATCGGCCTGATCCATCCAAAGCATTTTACTGGACAGCTGATTGAGAAAATAACGGTCATGACTGACAAAAATCAATGTTCCGGGAAAGGCTTTGAGGGCTGTTTCGAGGGTTTCTTTGGATGGTAGATCAAGATGATTGGTCGGTTCATCCAGGATCAACAGATTTTTACCTTCCAACATCAACTTAAGCAAGGCCAACCTTGCTTTTTCACCGCCACTTAATGAACGGATGGTCTTAAAGACATCATCGCCGGTGAATAGAAATGCTGCCAGCATATTGCGAATTTGACTGACATTCAGTTCCGGATATGACTGATTGAGTTCTGTGACCAGATCATTTTCCAGATTGAGATGAGTATTGGATTGTTCATAATATCCCCAGTCGACTCTGGCGCCGAACATAAACTCCCCATTATCCGCCTTCAACTCTTCGGTCAGAATTTTTAACAAGGTCGTTTTACCGATCCCATTGGGACCGGCAATACCTAACACATCGCCGGAAAAGACATCAAAGCTTAAATCGGAAAACAGTTGTTTATCTCCAAAACGCTTCGCCAACTGTCTCACTTTTAGCACATCATGACCGGTGGTTTGCGATGGTTTAAAATCAAGTTTCATCGAACGGTCCAGCCAGAGCGGTTTTTCGATCACTTCCATTCGGGCTAATTTCTTTTCCCGATCGCGCGCCCGGGCAGCAAATTTTGCGTTTTTATGGGATCGTTCCCGAAATACACGGAGTTTGTCTTCCTCTGCTTTTCTCTTCTGAACATAACTGGTGTAATGGTGAGCCTGTTGCTCATAGCGGAGTCGCTTCTGTTGCACATAACTGGAATAATTTCCATCGTACCAAAAGCCTTTTCCGGCTTCGAGCTCAAAGATCCGGTTGATGGTCCGGTCGAGAAACACCCTGTCATGGGTGATGATCACGACTGCTCCACGGTAGTTTTGCAGGTAGCTTTCCAACCAGGTGATGGCGGCGATATCGAGATGATTGGTCGGTTCATCGAGCAGCAAGACATCATAGTCTCTGGTCAGAAGATAGGCCAATTCAAGACGAGTTCGTTCTCCACCGGATAACAATCCGATCGACTTGGTTTGTTCTTCAGGGGAAAAGCCAAGTCCGATCAGTATTCCGCGGACCTTTGATTCGACCGAATAGCCGTTGGCATCTTCAAAGGCTTGTTGCTTTTCCGCATAAATTGATTGCAGGGTCTGGTTGTGTGGATCCTCAGCTATCTGTCGGGTCAGTTCCAGTAGCTCATTTTGTTTGTCCAAAACATCACGATAAGCTTCCAGACAGTATTCATAGACTGTAGTTTTAGCATTACTGATGCTCGGTGTTTGTTCAAGGTAACCGATGGTGATGTCACGGGCCCTATTGTAACTTCCGCTGTCATAGGCCAGCTCACCGGCCAAAATTTTCATCAGTGTCGACTTACCACTGCCGTTGCGGCCGATCAGTCCGATCCGCTGGGAAGACTGCACTTCAAAATCGATCCCCTCGAGCACTGGATCGATCAAATAACTTTTATGCAATTGAGAAGTTTGTAATAATATCATAGAATCTCCTGTGCTTATTATAACGGATGGGGACAGTAGTTATATATATTAATATTTAGAAATAAGTATTACCTAAAGGTTTGACATTAAATGGCGAATCCCGTATAATTAAATCATTCACAAGAGAGGAATTACATATATGACCAAACGAGATATTTCAATGGCGGTGATTCGACGTTTACCTAAGTACCATCGCTACTTATCAGAGATGATGGAACGCGGAGTCGATCGGATTTCATCAAAAGAATTAAGCGAGATTATAGGATTTTCTGCATCTCAGATTCGCCAGGACTTTAACAATTTCGGTGAATTCGGACAACAGGGGTATGGCTATAACGTAAATGACCTGTATCGGGAAATCAACAGCATTATCGGACTGGACCGGACTTATTCGGTGATCATTATCGGTGCCGGTAATATGGGCGGTGCTTTAGCCAATTATGGTTTCCAAGCACTTGGTTTTGAAATCCTGAGCATATTTGACAATGATCCGAAAAAAATAGGCAAGCAGTTGTGTGGAGTTGACATCCGAGATGTCAATATCCTGGAAACATATATGTCACAAAATAAGATCGATATTGCAGTCATTACGACTCCGGTAACAGTCGCTCAGGATATCGCTGATCGATTGATCATATCCGGTATTACCAGTATCTGGAACTTTACACCGAGAGATCTGGTCGCACCGGAGGATCTGATCGTAGAGAATGTCCATCTGGTGGATTCTCTCATGACGGTGGCATATTTGTTGAACGAATCCAATGGCTCAGTATCATAAAGAACTGACCAAGTGGATACTAATTACTTTGGATAAGCTATTTATGGAACAGTCGTTTGCCGATTCGACCAGTCGCTTTTCAGCTGAACAGCTTTATCCATTGCTTAAATTTCAGGATGGCATGACAGAAACTGATTTTTTGAGACTCAGTAAACGCCCCAGGGCAGTCAGCCGTCAGCTACTTGATCAGTATTTCAAAGCAGGTCTGATCACCAAAGTGCCTGATCCGAATGATGCCAGAAAGCGTCAACTCATGCTTAGTGAAAACGGAATGGTGTTAAAGCAGCGGATCCATGATAGCCTGCATGAAGCGATCGAATTCCTGTTGGGGGATATGACAGTCAATGAAGAAATCGCTGTGTTGAAGTTTATCAGCCGAATCAATCAACTGACTGTTGAAAAATATGAAATTGAATGAAACAAAAAAGCCTCATTAGAGGCTTTTTTATGGTCTGGTCTTAGCCCAGCGGAACCGGTGCGTCTACCGGACAAACATTAGCGCAGCTGCCGCAGTCGATGCAATCATCTTGATTGATCACATAAATATCATCGCCGGGGCTGATGCATTCTGTAGGACATTCCGGTTCGCATGCTCCGCAAGAGATGCAAGTATCTTGAATTACGTATGCCATATGTAATACCTCCTCGTATACATTAAGTCATCTTTATTATAGTGTTTGGTGTTTTGTATCACAAGTAAAAAGACGTCGAATTTGGATAACCCATCTAATAAAGAATGATTCTCAATTAATAACGGGAGATCTTTGCAAAGTTTTTAACAGATTGTGTTTCTCTCTTGAATGAAAATCACTAGAGTGTTATCCTTGAAGTATCAAATAGACTGTTAGGAGGCTTATCTTGGCAAACACAAACCCATTAGAAAGTGCTCAACTGCAGGTAAAGCACGCTTGCGATCTGCTCGGTCTTGAACCGGCCGTATATGAGTTACTTAAAGAACCTCAACGCCTTATCGAAATTTCGATTCCGGTAAAGATGGATGATGGTGGTTTAAAGACTTTTAAGGGCTATCGCTCGATGCACAATGATGCGATTGGACCCGGTAAGGGCGGAATTCGATTCCATCCCGGTGTCAATCCCGATGAAGTCAAAGCTCTTTCCATCTGGATGACGTTCAAATGCGGCGCTACCGGAACACCTTATGGAGGCGGCAAAGGTGGCGTGACGGTCGATCCTTCAAAACTGTCTGATCGAGAACTGGAACAATTGGCCCGAGGATACATTCGCGGACTGTATAAGTATTTGGGCGAAAAGGTCGATATTCCGGCACCGGATGTTGGTACCAATGGCAAAATCATGGCCTGGATGGTCGATGAATTCCAAAAACTGACCGGTCATTTCGAACTGGGCGTTATCACTGGCAAGCCCGTACCGTTCGGCGGATCACTAGGCCGCAACGAAGCTACCGGTTTTGGTGTCGCAGTTGTCGCCCGTGAAGCAGCAGCCAAGCACGGAATCGATCTACATGGTGCCCGTGTTGCTGTTCAAGGCTTTGGAAACGTCGGTCGTTACACAGTGAAGAACTTCCTTCGCCTGGGCGGAAAAGTTGTCGCTATCGCTGAGTGGGAGCCGAAGGACGGCACCTATGCCATCTATAACGAAGACGGGTTCAACTTTGATGAGTTGGCAGCATATGTTGATGAACACAAAAACCTGAAAGGCTTCCCCGGATCGACCGCAATAAGCTTGGATGATTTCTGGAAGCTTGAAGTTGATGTAATGGTCCCGGCTGCCCTGGAAAATGCTATCGATGTCAAACAAGCCGAAGTCCTCAACTGCAAACTGATCGTCGAAGCCGCTAATGGCCCGGTAACACCTCCCGCCGATGACGTTCTCAATGAGCGAGGTATTCCGGTATCTCCTGACATTCTGTCAAACGCCGGTGGAGTTATGGTCAGCTATTTCGAATGGGTCCAAAATCAGTACGGCTACTGGTGGAGTGAGTCAGAAGTTGAAGAAAAACAGGAAATCTCAATGGTCAAAGCCTTTAATGATGTCTGGCAGATCAAGGAAGATTATAATGTAACAATGCGTGAAGCCGCTTATCTCGTTTCGGTCAAAAAAGTGGCTGAAGTTATGAAATTAAGAGGTTGGTACTAGGAATTGCGAAAGGAGCCCTTGGGCTCCTTTTTTTGATGTTTCCTCTTAAAAAACACCGATATGATGTCGGATCAACCGACCAAACAGGCCAACACACCTGATCCAGTCCATTATAGAGCCAGTTCTAACTCTGATGTTAGATGTATTCGTCTTCATTATTGTTTAAGCCCTTCAATTTATGGTAAAATATATTCTGGAGATAACGTTTATATGATGCAGGGAACACTGGTAAATGCCGCGGCAATTCTTGTCGGCGGGATGATTGGGGCTGTCAGTAAAAAAGCACTAAAAGACAGCACCTCCCACACCATCCTCCAAGGGATTGGATTGGTGGTGTTTTTAATTGGAGCTCAAATGGCCTTCGAGGCAACAAATATCCTGGTAATATTGATTACTGTGGTATTGGGTGCCTTGATCGGTGAGACCATCAGGATACACGACCATATGCATACCCTGGGACGCCAGCTGGAAAAACGATTCAGTGGCCATAGCATAGCGACCGGCTTTGTGACAGCCAGTATTTTGTTTTGCGTTGGTTCGATGAGTATACTGGGGCCGATCCAGAGTGGAGTAGAAGGTATACACACCATACTCTATCTCAAAGCGGTGATCGACTTTGTCGTCGCACTGGTCCTGGCTTCTACTCTCGGTATCGGTGTAGTACTTTCGGCAGTCAGTGTCTTGTTGTTTCAAGGATCCATCACACTCCTGGCCGGTTTGTTTGAACCACTGATCACCCCAATGATGATGAGTGACATCAATGCCGTAGGTGGACTGTTGATCCTGACGATAGCCATCAATATGTTCGTGCCCGATAAGATCCGAACAGCCAACTTTTTGCCGAGTGTGTTTCTTGTCATCGTCTATCACTTGATTCGTTAGTGCGGTCAAGTAAACCAACACTTTTTTATCTAGGAGGTAAGTATGATCAAACCGATTGGTAAGCGCGTCGTATTAAGAGAGATAGAGCCAGCCGATACGACAAGCAGCGGCCTGGTCCTGGCCGGTCAAAAAGAAGACCATCAAATGGCGGAAGTAATTGCCGTATCAGACAAAGTGAAGTATCTGGAAGTCGGCCAAACAGTCTACTATAAGAAATACGCCGGCACCAAAGTCAAATACGAAAACCAGGATTATCTCGTCATTGAGACGGAAAACGTCATTGCAATTGTTGAATAGGAGGAACTATGGCCAAAGATATTAAGCATTCACTGGATGCCAGAAAATTGCTCGAGACCGGGTTAAATAAACTGGCAGATACAGTTAAAGTAACCCTTGGACCTAAGGGTCGAAATGTTATATTAGACCGTAAATTCGGCTCACCGATGATCACCAATGACGGTGTCACGATTGCCCGGGAGATCGAACTGGAAGATGCCTTTGAAAACATGGGCGCTCAACTGGTTAAAGAAGTCGCCACCAAAACAAATGACGTGGCAGGCGACGGAACCACTACAGCTACCGTTTTATCTCAGGCGATCGTACGCGAAGGTCTAAAAAACATTGCTGCCGGAGCGAATCCGATGTTGATCAAGCGTGGTATTGAAATGGCGACCGAAGCAGTCGTCAACAGTTTGAAAGAACACTCGGTCCCGATGCAGGATAGCGATGACATTGCTCACGTTGCTTCGAACTCAGCCGGTGATTCCGGAATTGGAAAACTGATCTCCAATGCGATGGATCAGGTCGGCCGTGATGGCGTCATTACCGTCGAAGAAAGCCGATCGATGCAAACCGAATTGGAGCTGGTCGAAGGTATGCAGTTCGAACGAGGTTATGTTTCACCGTATATGGTCGATGACACGGAAAAGAAGACCAGTACGTTGGAGGATCCGCTGATCCTGGTAACAGACCGCAAGATCTCTACCAATGCGGACATCATTCCTTTGTTGGAAAAGATCATGGAAAATGCCCGTAAACTGTTGATCATTGCTGAAGATCTCGAAGGCGAAGCCCTGACAACCATCGTACTGAACAAATTACGAGGTGCATTTGACATCGTCGCTGTCAAAGCGCCGGGATACGGAGAACGAAGAAAAGATATGCTGCAGGATATCGCCATCCTGACAGGAGCTACTTATATCTCCAGTGATCTCGGTCACGATCTCAAAGAAGTCGAACTTGACATGTTAGGTCAGGCCAAGACCGTCAAAGTCTCAAAAGAAACAACCATTATCAGTGATGGCATGGGTGAGAAGTCTGAAATCGATGCCCGGATCGCTGACATCAAAAATCAGATCGAACTGACCACCAGTGATTTTGATAAAGAAAAATTGCAGGAGCGTCTGGCGAAGCTGTCCGGTGGAGTAGCAGTCATCAAAGTAGGCGCTGCAACGGAGACAGAGATGAAGGAAAAGAAACTTCGGATCGAAGATGCCCTGAATGCTACTCGCGCGGCTGTGGAAGAGGGGATTGTCGTCGGTGGAGGAGTTGCTTTTATCCGAACACAGGATGCTGTCTTAAAGGTAGCTGAAGAGCTCAAAGGTGACGTTAAGACCGGTGCCTTGATCATTCATCGGGCTCTGGAAGAGCCGCTGCGCCAGATCGTGAAAAACTGCGGACTGGAAGATGGCGTAATTCTGGAACACGTTCGGAATGAAAAGGACAATGTAGGCTTCAATGCCATGACCGAAGGTTACGAGGATCTGGTTGTTACAGGTATTGTCGATCCGACCAAGGTGACTCGCTCAGCGATTCAAAATGCTGCCAGTATTTCAGGCCTGTTCCTGACAACTGAAGCTGCAGTAGTCGATATTGAATCAGATGAACCGCAAGTCCCAATGGGCGGCGGCATGGGCATGATGTAATTTACAACAGATGTCTTAGTCAGTCAAAAGCTTAATGTAGAGCAGTTTGAGGGTCCATATGGATCGCTCAAACTGCTTTTTTTTGCCAGGGATGGCGAATATGAGTTGTATTATGACACACGTCTCGATTTAGCTCACTATTACCCCAGGCAATAGTCCATGCTAAATGGATAATTGATTGTTTCGGCTTGAATAAAGCCGGGCATAAATAAATTACACGTCGTGTATATTTACTAGAAAAAGGTAGAACATTTTTGATGAACAAACCTGATTTAAAAGACCATGCTGAGCACATGGGCGATAAAGTGGAGAACAAAATCGACCAAGCTAAAGGTTGGATGAAAGAGAAATGGGGTTGGCTGACAGATGATGACCTCATGGAAATAAAAGGCAAGGTTGAGCAGATCAAAGCTAAATTTAAAGATCACTATGGCGACGCCAAATGGGAAGCCGAGTTCGAGCGTTTTCGCGACGAATATCCGGAGTATTTGGAATAAAAATGTGCTGAACAGAAACTGCAGGGATTCCTAGGGAGTCCCTATTTTTTTATTCAATCGTTGGATCAGATTTAGGCCTTACTTTGTGGGACCGGCTCAGGCCTGCATTGGCGATATAGACCCCTCCAACGACCAGCAGGGCAGCCAATATTTGCCCTAAGCCAAATGGTTCCTTCAGTATCAATACAGAAGCTGTCAGTGTTATCACTGTTGAGAGTCCTCCCCAGGTCGACGCCTGATTGGGACCGAGTAGTTCCAGTGCCCGATTGGAGGCGAAAAATGCGATAACAGAGCTTCCCAGGGCAAGGTAGATAAGTGTTCCAAGAAACGCCATATCAGTCATCGGCAAGGTAATAAACGACCACCCGGTTCCCCGGATCAGATGCTCCAACAGAGCAATCGGGAAAAACGTCCCGGCGGCTATCGCCATCATGGTATATGTTTTTTCTAGCGTGGTAAAACTGGTTTCCTGGATCAGACGAACAGCAAACAGGGCATATGACAACACTGCACTGATCAGTGCCAGATAACCTACCACATGAAGAGAAGCCGACAGCGACTGACTGAAAACGATCAAAAAAATACCAAGAGTAGAAGTTGCGATCCCTATCATTTGATATCGGGTCGGTTTTTCTTTTAATATCATTACCGAAAAGATCAGAGTTGCAACAGGAATGGTGGCAATAACGATTCCTGATTCACTGGCGGTCGTCAGCTGAATACCAAATGTCTCGGCAATAAAATAGATCACTGGATACAAAAACACCAGGCGCAAAAGCGCCCGGATATTTTTTCCCTGATAATTGATCTTAACGACGCCAAGTCGTCGCATCAATTCCATCACCAGAAAGGCAACCAAAAATCGCCAGCCGATAATTGTCATCGGAGAATGATAATTGGAAATGTTCTTGGTGAAGATATAGCTCAGACCATAGATGATCGAAGCCAACATCGAATACATGCTGCCGCGTAAAAACGGGCTAAGCGACGGATTCTTGGTATTGGAGCTGATAGAGGTCATAGTATAGTCCTTCGTTCGAGAGCAGCTCTTCGTGTGTACCGCGCTCATGAATCTCACCTTTGTGGATAACAATGATCTGATCGGCATTCTGAATGGTCGATAGTCGGTGGGCCACAACAAATGTGGTCCGGCTTTTGACGACCTTTGAGATCGCGTCTTGGATTAACAGTTCAGTTTCTGTGTCGATATTGGATGTCGCTTCATCCAGAATCAGGATATCAGGGTCGTGCACGATAGCTCGGGCAAAACTTAACAATTGACGTTCGCCCTGACTGAAAGTTGCACCTCCTTCTGATACTTCATGGTCGAGTCCTTTGGGGAAACGCTTGATGATCTGATCGGCGTTGACAAATTCTGCGGCTTTCATGATCTCATCATCAGTGATATCCGGTGTCAGAAGCTTGATGTTGTTACGAATATTACCGCTGAACAGGTAGACATCCTGTAGCACCGGGGAGATCTTTTGTCTCAATTGATGCTTGTCATAATCCCGGATATCGACGCCGTCGATCAAAATATGACCACTGTCGACATCGTACAACCTGGTAAGCAGGTTGATGATGGTGCTTTTACCTGAGCCGGTGGCGCCGACAAAAGCGATGGATTGGCCTGCTTTGACGGTAAAAGAAACATTTTTCAAGATCGGTTCGTCCGGTAGATAGGAAAAGTCAACGTTTTTAAATTCAACATCACCCTTTAGCGTCGGGACGGGTAGACTCTTGGTATTTTTAACGCCTTCTTCCTCTTGAAACAGCAGGAAGATCCGTTCGATCGAAGTCATGGCCGATTGTAGAATATTGAACTTTTCCGCCAATTCCATGATCGGATTAAACAATTGCTTGAGGTATAGAGTGTAGGCTACCAAAACACCGACTTCGATCTGATTGCCCAAAACTCTTGATCCTCCGTACCACAGCACAAGGATCAACGCACCATAGTAGAGCAGATTTAATAGCGGTCGAAAGACAGCATAGACATATAATTCTTTTAGTGAAGCTTCCCGATATTCGGTATTGGTTTCGTCAAAACGTTCAACAAAATTGGACTCCTGATTAAAAATCTGGATGGTTTTCATGCCCATGAAATTTTCATTTAAGCTGGTGTTGATTTGAGCCAGCTTCACCCGGACCAGACGATAGGCTTTGCGGATCTCTTTGCGGAAGATGACAGTAGCGATCGCCATGATCGGTAAGACGGCAAAACTGACCAGGGCTAAACGCCAATCGAGGATCAGCATCATGACCATACTGCCGACTACGATCGCGACATCACTTAAGAAGGTGACGATAACTTCTGTATAAAGCTGATTGATATTGTCGAGATCATTCGTCATACGGGTGACCAGCCGGCCGACCGGATTGTTTTCATAGAAGCGCAGATCCATTTTCTCGAGATGTCGAAACAAATCGCTCCGGATGGCATAAATGACTTTTTCCCCAACGAAATTCAGCACGATCTGTTGGAAATAGGTGGCAAAAAACGCGGCCAGGACCACTGCCATCAAGATCAAACCATAACGCAGGACAGCGGCATTCTTATAATCTTTTAATCCGTTGATTTCACTCGCATTAAGGTCTCTTGTGCCTTCAGGGGTGATCAGGGTCGAAGTCTCAAGTCGGACGTCCTCGACCGAGTTGTCAAATGTATAGTTGGTATCGCCGACGGCAAAACCGGAACTGGATTCACTCAGACCGACCGAATCAGTCGTCAGATAATCATCGATGACATTTTTGATCAAATAAGGTCGATATAGGTCGGCTCCTGTACTCAGCAGAAGTAGCAGAGATGCGACGATCAGTAACCAGAAGTACTTCTTGGTATAGATCCACAGTTTCTGCATCAACTTTAAATCAAAGGTTTTCTCAATGGTTTGTTCTTGAAAACGATCCATTAGGCCACCTCCTGTATTTTTTCTTCTAATTGTTGTTTCAGGAAGACCTGATAATAATGACCTTTCAGATCCATCAGTTCTTCGTGTGAACCACGCTCCAGGATGCGTCCCTGATCCATAAAGATGATCTGGTCCATCTTGCGCAGGGTCGACACCCGGTGACTGATGACGATCGTCGTTCGTCCCGACAGTTCTTCTTCAATGTGGCGTAAAATAGCATCTTCAGTTTTGGTATCGACCGCACTCAATGCATCATCCAATATCATAATGTCCGGGCTTTTGTATAACAGCCGGGCAATGCTCGTGCGCTGCTTTTGACCGCCTGACAGATTGACCCCTCGTTCGCCGAGATAGGTATCATAACCCAATGGTAGATCAGCGATCTCATCATGGATCTGGGCTGTCTTGGCCGATTCGACCATGCGCTCTTCGTCGATCTCATCACCGGTAAAGGCGATGTTTTTCTTGATCTTGGTCGAGAACAGAAAGTGATCCTGGACCACTGCGCCGATCATTTCCCGGGTATCGGCCACCGAAATAGCATTGATGTCTTGACCGCCGACAAAGACAGTCTTATCGGGAATATTGTACAATCGCAACAATAGACTTGTCAGTGTGCTTTTACCGGATGCGGTCCGTCCAATGATCCCGAGACTGGAACCGGAGGGGACATCAAGACTAAAGTCTGCCAGAGCGGGCTGAGCGGTTCCGGGGTAGTGGAAGGTCAAATCCCTGACCCGGATACTTCGGTCGGTCAAATCGTCCGAATCCTCAACATCGTGTAGATCGGATGTTTGATCAAACAGCTTGTTGAGTCGTCTGATCGAAGCGGCACCTCGTTGGATCAGGTTGGTGAAGAAGCCAAAAGCCATCATCGGCCAGACAAACATATCGAGATAGGTGATGAAGGCGACAAATTCACCAACACTTATATCACCGTTAAGCACAAAACGCGTTCCGAACATAATTCCCAGTATGCCGGAAATACTTCCGATAAAGCGGACCAGTGGACGCATCAGCGAATTGGTTCGGGCCAGGGACATATTGCGTTCGTAATTCAATTGGTTTTTTTCATTAAAGTCCTGTAAGTCATTGTCTTCTTGTGAGAAACTTTTGATCACCCGGATCCCGGCGAATGATTCCTGTGCTTTGTCGCTCAGAATCGAAAAGCCTTCCTGGACCAGGCCGAACTTGCGGTGGATGATTCGACCCATATAAAAGACAACCACAGCAATCAAAGGCATCGGAGCCAGTGCGATCAACGTCAGTTTCCAGTCTATGGTGATAAACATCAATATGATG